>JAPHSW010000090.1 GCA_026196615.1 Gammaproteobacteria bacterium
ATTGGCAACAAGGCCAATTTGGTGCAATGTATAATGCTCAGCCTTTTCTGGTATTTTGTTTTTTGGCAAGCCATTGTGAACAACATACATTTTTCTCTCAGGTATATGCTCTTGCTCCATTGTTATTTGTTTTACGGCTTCACTATTACAAATGCATCCCTTATGAAACCTGGCATTCCAACGTAAAATTTTTAATAATTTTGTATTATACCAATACCCCATATCTCGTCTTGATATAATGACTTTTAAACCAAACAAGCTTAGTATCATGGGAGCAATCACAGATGCATCATTAAAGTAGATATGGATCAACTCATATTTCTCTCGCCGGCAATAGAGTGCTAGTTTTATTAAACGAATTAATGTCATTATATGCAGCATTTTTGTAACATTCAGGATTTGAATTTTTCCTGGAAACTGACCTGAATTAATATATTCACTATTACGGAATACAGCCAGCTCAGTTGAAATACCCTGCTCCTGCAAACCATGTATTAATGCATATAATTGCCCCTCAGTACCTGCATAGGGGTTTTTGAAGTGATCCATTAAGAAAAGAATTTTTTTCATTTTTCCGTTTCTAGTTTAACTATTCTTTTTTATATTTTTTAAACGACTTATGAAAGAAGTAACAGTTTAATTGTCTCAGTCTTCTTCTAAAAGAAGAGACGTTATATTTAACCAACTCGTGGCTTCCAAATTATTTGTTTCTCTTTTTTCAAATAACGAATAAAAGCATGTGCTGAGGCAATATTTAATAAAGAAAAATAATAGGGTAAAGTAAAAAATACAGGATTATCTGGCCTTGTTTTTAGCTTATAGCCAATAAATGACAAGCCATAAAAAACACATTGAAAAAGCATTAAAAATTTATACAGAATATTTTCGGGAAAGAGGATTATATTTAAAAAAAATACAGCAACTAGGGGAATAAATGCTAAGTATCTTAATAATTTATGTGAAATAAGCTGCAATGAAAAAAGTTTAAATCGAAAAGGATTCAGTAAAACCCTCATATCATGTAATGCCCAGATAGCTCTTAGTCCAACTCGAACCCTCATTCGATATTCTTGATCTGAATCACTAACAACATGTTCTGTTAAGATGGCATTTGCTTCATAAGCCACCTTATAGCCTTGCTCTACAACTTTTAATGGTTGAACAAAGTCAGGTAACTGATCAGCGTTCAGTTGTTGATAGAGTTCAGAACGCATTGCATCAATTCCTCCATCCACACCTATAACTGACCCCACTTTAGTTTCAGAGGCCCTGATCATATTTTCATATTTCATATAGGCACTACAGCCATCACCCACCATACTTCCATCTTCATTTACATAAATCATTTTCCCAGTCACATAGCCTACTTTAGAGTCTGTGAAGTTGGCGACTAAATGTTGAAGAGCATTAGCTTCGTAAATTGAATTGGCATCTGAAAAAACTAAAATTTCACCTTTTGCTTGTGGAACAATGAGGTTCAGGCCTGATGTTTTGCCTTGGCGAGGTACTTGCCTAACAAGCTTGACTGGCACATCTGCATTTGAAAACGACTCAACTATTGTATCAGTTGCATCCGTTGATTCATCAGAAACAACTATGATTTCAAGTTTACTATTAGGGTAATTTAGATCTATTTTATTCTGGATTGTTGCTTTTATATCTTTTTCTTCATTGAATGCAGCAATTAATATACTTACCTGAGGTTCATACAGTTTGTTAGGCTCAATATTTTTTGAGCTAATAGCGATTAATTTTATGATCAGTGGGTATCCGATATAAATGTAAAGGATACTTAGAGCACACATCCAAAATATTATTGTTGTTATCATTTAAAGGAAAGTCTCCTCTCAGCCCTTCCTTTATTAAAAGAGAAGGCTAAGAGTTACAGATTAAAAGATAAACTCCCTCTAAAAAAGGAGGAGTTAATAAGCTTAGAGTCATTTTGACTACATCATATTAGGTTAAATCTTGTACGTACCAATCCATTGCTTCTTCCAGACCTTCATCAATAACATGAGTTGGTTCATAGCCAAGCAGTTTTTTTGCTTTTTCTATATTTGCTTGTGAGTGCCGAACATCACCCGCTCGAAAATCTCTATAAATGGGCTGAGTTTCTTCTAATTCTGTCACTCTAGCTTTTAGTTTATCTTGTATAAAGTGAAACAGATCGTTTAATGATGTTCTGTGATTGAGTGCAACATTATAGACCTGATTTGCAGCCTCTTCATTTTCTGCCGTGGCAGCCAAAATATTCATTTGCATGACATTTTTAATGTAACAAAAATCTCTGCTGGTCTCACCATCACCATTTATGTAGACAGGCTCTCCTTTCAACAAGCTGGCCACCCATTTAGGAATAACTGCTGCATAGGCACCTTGTGGATCTTGCCGCTGCCCAAAGATATTAAAATACCTTAGCCCAATTGATTTAAATCCATACGTTTTGTCAAACACTTCTGCATATAACTCATTTACTAATTTTGTTACTGCATAAGGTGATAACGGACTTCCAATTATATCTTCTTCTTTTGGTAGATCTGGGTGATCACCATAAGTTGAACTTGATGCGGCATAGACAAAACGCTTTACACCCGAGTCTTTTGATGCAACGAGCATGTTTAAAAAACCAGAAATATTATTCTCATTTGTTGTAATAGGATCTTCAATTGATCTAGGCACTGAACCCAATGCCGCTTGATGTAAAACATAGTCCACATCAGTACAAGCCTTTACACAAGTTTCTACATTTCGAATATCACCTTCAATAAAGGAAAAATTATCCCACTGCTCAGCAGAAACTATTTGTTGTACTTGATCAAAATTATGCTGATGGCCTGTTGAAAAGTTATCCAAACCAACTACTTTCTGATTATTTGATAGTAATGTTTCCAGCAGGTTTGAACCAATAAAACCCGCAACGCCTGTGATTAGCCATGTTTTTGGATCTGTTTGAATTTCATCGAGTACTTCATTATATTTATTCATTTAATTATAGTCGTCCATCAACTTCATTTGCTTTTAGAAGGTATTTTATGTCATATAAAACATGATTTTCTTTGCCTAATTTATGGATAGCATCCGCACCCATTTTTGCAAATTCATCGTGAGATACGGCCAATAGTATTGCATCATATTGCCCATTTTCTAATGATTCAATGGGGTTTATTCCGTATTCTTCATAAGCTTCATCTTTATCAACCCATGGGTCATAAACATCAACATTCGCACCATATTCATCAAGTTCTTCAATCATATCAACAACACGAGTGTTTCTTAGATCAGGACAATTTTCTTTAAAAGTTAATCCCATAATTAAGAATTTGGCATCACTGATGTGAATACGTTTTTTCAACATCAATTTAATCACTTCAGAAACAACATAAGCCCCCATATTATCATTTAGTCTTCTCCCTGCAAGAATCATCTCGGGGTTGTAACCAATTTCCTGAGCCTTGTGAGTCAAATAGTAAGGATCAACACCAATACAATGCCCACCGACCAGACCAGGACGAAATGGTAAAAAGTTCCACTTAGTTCCGGCAGCAATTAACACTTCTTCAGTATCAATATCTAAGCGATTAAAAATTAATGATAGTTCGTTTATAAGAGCAATATTTACGTCTCGTTGCGTATTCTCAATGACCTTTGCTGCTTCTGCAACTTTGATACTACTAGCTTTATGAGTTCCTGCGATGATGACACTTTGATACAAATCGTCAACATAATCAGCAATTTCAGGAGTTGAGCCTGATGTTACTTTTAAAATATTAGTCACACGATGTTCTTTGTCTCCAGGATTAATACGCTCAGGACTATATCCGGCAAAAAAATCCTGATTAAATTTTAAACCTGATACCTTTTCAACTTCTGGAAGACAGACCTCTTCTGAAGCTCCTGGATAAACAGTTGATTCATAAATAATAACATCGCCCTTATTAATCACAGTACCAAGCATCGCACTGGCTTTGATAAGAGGAGTTAGATCAGGGTTTTTGTTTTTATCAATTGGTGTTGGCACTGTAACAATATAAACATTACAGGATTTTAGTTCATCGACAGAGCTGCTGTATTGTAGTTTTACAGCCTCCCTTAATTCTTCATCACTGGTTTCCAAAGTGCTATCAGTGCCTGACATTAATTCTTCTATTCTTGGTTGATTGATATCATATCCCACAACAGGTATTTTTTTGCCAAATTCGACAGCTAAAGGCAATCCAACGTAGCCTAAACCGATAATTGCTAGTTTTGTGGTTTCTAAAGTTATCATTTAATATCCTGATTTATTTATATTTTGATTATTATCTCATTTATTTATCATGAGTCATGCAAGTATAATCCTACATAAGCTATTGCAATAATTTTGTAGCAAGCATTCGAATAAATATTTATATTTAATTTACATTGTAGTAAATTTTATACCAGTCTGCGAACGCTTTAATTCCCTCATCAATTGTTGTGGAAGGCTTGTAGTCAACATCATTTACTAAGTCAGTAACATCTGCATAAGTACTGGGTACATCACCAGGCTGTAGAGGTAATAAATTTTTTTCAGCAGTTTTGCCCAAATGCTTTTCCAGTGTTTCAATATAGCTTATTAATTCTACAGGCTGTTGATTACCTATATTATAAATACGCCATGGAGCAGGACTAGTAGCAGAGTCTGGAGTTTGCCCATTCCAGTCTAAATTTGGTTGTGCAACATGATCAAGTACTCGAATAATACCTTCAACAATATCATCAATATAGGTAAAATCTCTTCGGTGCTTGCCATAATTATAAACATCAATTGCCTTACCGTCATAAATTGCTTTGGCAAATTTTTGTAATGCCATATCTGGACGATCCCAAGGCCCATAAACAGTAAAAAATCTCAACCCTGTCGTTGGAAGTTGGTAAAGATGGCTATAAGTGTGTGCCATGAGTTCACCTGACTTTTTTGATGCCGCATAAAGTGAAACAGGATGATCAACATTATCATGAATAGAAAAAGGCATACTTTCATTCAATCCATACACCGAACTAGAGGAAGCATAAACAAGATGTTTAACCTTATTATGACGACAGCCCTCCAATATATGGGCAAATCCAACAATATTACTGTCAATATAAGATAGCGGATTATCAATTGAATAGCGAACACCGGCTTGTGCTGCTAAGTTCATCACCTTATCAAACTTCTCATTTGCAAATAATCCCTCCATGGCTTCTCTATCAGCTAAATCCATTTTAATAAAACGAAAACTTCCCTTTTTAGCAGGATCATTTTTAGAAAGAGTTTCCTCAATGCGCTTCAGTCGTGCTTCTTTGAGCTTAACATCATAGTAATCATTAAGGATATCAATTCCAACAACATCATCACCGCGAGAAAATAACTCTTCAGACAATTTTGAACCAATAAAACCAGCAACACCTGTAACTAAAATTTTCATTTTTTTCCTTAATTATTTATGTGTTACCAGAATAAAGAGATAGTTTAATCTCCTTTAGATTCACATTTTACCACTAATATGAGCCAAACGATTAAGAGTTTCTGTAAATAGTGTATATGTACTTTATGTAAGAAACAATCATGTTACAATCACTTTTTTATTTAGTATTAAGGTGTTAATTGTGAAAATTGCTATAGCTGGAACAGGATATGTTGGTCTTTCAAATTCAATGCTTTTGTCACAGCATAATGAAGTAGTTGCTCTTGATATTGATGAAGAAAAAATTAATCTTCTCAATACACAACAATCTCCTATTCATGATATCGAAATTGAAGACTTTTTGAAGAATAAATCATTAAATTTTCGAGCAACTCTCGATAAAGCTGAAGCTTATCAAAATGCTGATTATGTCATCATTGCAACACCTACAGATTATGATCCTGAAACAAATTATTTTAATACCAGCTCTGTTGAATCAGTAATCAAGGACGTTATAGAGATCAATCCTCTTGCAGTAATGGTTATAAAATCAACAGTACCTGTTGGGTATACTGTAAAAATTAAAAAACATTTAAATTGTGACAACATCATTTTTTCACCTGAATTTTTGAGGGAGGGTAAAGCACTTTATGATAACCTTTATCCTTCTAGAATTATTCTTGGAGAAGACTCCCCAAGAGCCAGAATATTTGCAGATTTATTGGTTGAAGGAGCAATAAAAAATGAGATTGACCTTCTATTTACAGACTCCACTGAAGCTGAAGCTGTAAAATTATTTTCAAATACTTATTTAGCAATGCGAGTAGCCTACTTTAATGAATTAGATTCTTACGCTGAAGCACATGGATTAAATTCCAGACATATCATTGAAGGGGTGGGGCTTGATCCTAGAATAGGGGCTTTTTATAACAACCCCTCATTTGGCTATGGAGGTTATTGCCTCCCAAAAGATACAAAACAGTTAAGAGCAAATTATGAAGATGTACCTAATTGCCTAATTGATGCAATTGTCACTGCAAACAGTACACGTAAAGATTTTATTGCCGATTCTATAATTAAGAGAAACCCTAATGTTGTTGGTATTCATAGGCTCATTATGAAAAGTGGCTCTGATAATTTTCGAGCCTCTTCAATTCAAGGCATTATGAAACGAATCAAGGCCAAAGGCATTCAAGTCATCATATATGAACCAGAACTTAAAGAAACTGAGTTCTTCCACTCTAATGTTATCAAGGATTTAAATGATTTTAAAAAGCTTTCTGATGTGATTGTCGCAAACCGCATGACAGACGATATTTTAGATGTCAAAGATAAAGTGTATACAAGAGACTTATTTGGTAAAGACTGACTGTATTATTTCAAAAATAGTTCATCCATTCGTCCCCATTCAAAATCATTAAATAGGCGAATAAGTCGACCCTCTGTCTTATTTAAATTGAGGTAATGTCTAAAACGGGATTTAAGGCTAGCACTTTGCTGCTTTGGCTGTTTGGGATCGATTTCCCAGGGATGAAAGTAAAAGACGGCTGTTTGACAATCTTTTTCATTAACTTGTCGAATATTCCACCTTGAAATAGAGTATGGATAGAAGCGAAAAAAGCCACCTCCACCTGCAGGAAAGTTTTTATTAAAAATTCTTACTGTTGTTACAGGAACTTCTAATAATCCACTTTCACATCGATATGAAAAACGGGAAGCATCAGGAATTCCATACAAATCATGCTTAACAGGGTAGACACTTGAACTATAAAGATAACCTGCGTCAAACAGTTCATCTTGTGTCCAAAGGTTTTCTTTACTAATTGAATAACTAGGGGCGCGATAGCCAGTAACCTGAACTCCAGATATATCTTCCAAAATGGTTTTCGCTTTTGTTATATCGGTCTTAAACTCAATTCGAGATTGCTGAGTAGCTCTTTGATGGCCATAGCCATGACTGGCTAATTCATGTCCCTGCGCAACAATTCTTTTTACAATATCAGGATAACGTTCAGCAACCCAACCTAAAACAAAAAAAGTACTTTTAATACCATGTGTTTCAAATAAATCTAAAATTCTATTACTATTTTCTTCTACGCGATGGGGTAATTTGTCCCAGTCTTCTCTCGAAATGCATTGTTCAAAAGCTGAAACCTGGAAGTAATCTTCAACATCAACTGTCATCGCATTTTTAATATTTTGCTTTTTGGTCATTAATTTTTAATCAAAACTTTTTATCTAAAGACTGCTTAAATGCTTTTATTTCTTGCTCAACTCTACTTTCAAAATCTTTGATTGTTTCTTCAATATCAACAAAATCTGAAGGTAAAGCTTCTGATGCTTTAGGCTCTGCAGCTTTATTAGTTTCTTTAGTTACTGCAGTTTTATTAGTAGTCGATGCAAGTTCGATCTCCGAATCCAATGGAGATTGCTCATATTGTTCTTCTGGAGCATAAGTCTTTTTTAATTCACTTAAATAAGAGCTTATCTCTGCATGTTTTTCTGCTTTTATTGGACTCGTAATTTCATCAGCCAACTCGTCTGCTACGACTTTAATATGTTCTTGCAGAAAAAATTTAATTTCTTCAAGATAACCAAAAAGAAGAATACGATCACAAAAAACATTAATCCGTCTTGGTACACCTTCTGTCAGTTCATGAATTAAATCAAAGGCCTTTTCATCAAATAACTGGCCACCATTCCAGCCAGACTCTTCCAAACGATAATTGATATAAAACTTTGTTTCTTCAGATTTTAGTGGCCCTAAATGGCATGATGCAATGACTCGTTGTCTTAGTTGCTCCATCGAATCGGCTTGCAGAGTTTGTATAAACTCTTTTTGACCCACGAGAAAACTTTGTATCAGAGGTTTATTATCTACTTGAAAATTTGATAACATTCTAAGCTCTTCAACAGTTTTAGCAGGCAAATTTTGAACTTCATCAACCACTAAAACCACTCGACGTCCTAATTTATTAGCTGAATTTAGAAATGCTTTGAATTGATTTAACAAGGCTGCTTTCGTCAGTCCTTTAGAAATCAGCTCAAAAGACTCACAAATCATTTCCATAAGATCTTGTTCTCCCAAATGGGTAGTTACAAGCTCTTTTGCAATATAGGTTTGGTGATCTAATCCTGCAATCAAGTTTTTTACAATAGTCGTTTTCCCAGTACCTATATCTCCGGTAATGACAATAAAACCTTCACCTTGACTTAAGCCATATTGAAGGTATGACAAAGCTCTTTTATGCCCTTTACTTGCAAAAAACACACGAGGATCTGGTGTCATCTGAAAAGGATTATGCTTAAGATTGTAGTATTCTTTATACATTATTTAACTCTTGATTATTTACAATAGAGGCTATTGAAAGTACCTCATCCCCCCTTTAATAGAGGAGGTTAAATATACAATTTATATATAATTAGTATGAAATAAATGACTAAAAATTTTTATTAATATAAAGTGATATTGCGTTTTCAGTGTATTCATCTCTTTTAATATCCGCATCATTATCACTATAGGATAATTTTAAAACTCCTGACATGGTCGGTGTCAGACGTCGATTTAAGGACCAGCTAACAATATTACGATCTTGTGTATTATTAAGTCGAGCATCTTCCAGTTGATGCCAGGAATACTGTGTTATCATATTCGTTCGACGACCAATATTGAAATTCCAACTCAAGTCAGCACCAATATCCTCTTCATCTTTTTCATCAGAATCTTGATAGTATCGTCTTTCGTCAAATACTCCTAAAGTAATTGTAGACTTTTTATAGCTGTAGCTCACGTCACCCACATAACGCCGATTAAGATAATATTGATCCGTTACATTTGATAATGGCACAATCGTACCATTAGGATTCGTCTGTTGGCTATTGTTGTTATTTATAATTTCATTTCGACTATCAGTAATCGAATCATCATACCTAAAATGCCAGCTTAAACGTCGACTACGATGTGTGAAATCAAGTAAATAAGTATTACCAAAAAAACGGTGCCCTACTTCTAACTCCAAATTTGTTCGTTGAGTAGGTGTCCAGATAGCACCTATACGCCAACCTGTACCACCATCATTCCTATTACCATTACGATCATCATAATCCTCATAACCTGTCGTCATTGTAAGATCCAATTTTCTGGAATAATGATAACCTAAACGAACTTTGTAGGTTTCTGAGTTTGTATCTCCACTTCTGTCATAAGATATATCTTGATACTCATAATCAAAATCCCAAAAATATCGAGTGAAGGCTTTTCCGCTTTCTACATTTAAAGCAATCGAATTACTTTTATTATCATCACCAGAACGATCACTACCACTATATTTCACTTCATCATAATTGTATCTGAGTGTTGATTCTGCATAACTTTGCCACTTTTTTTTCCAATAAGGACTAAAAGCATAGGTATATGTTTGAGTTAAATTACTTGATCCACTAATACCATCTGGTGAAGAACTTAGATTATTATCTAAAGTTTGCTGTGAGATTGTTGCATTCATATCAAGAAAAACTGAATGCTTCAATAACTCTGACTCAGCATTAGCAAACAAACGATGTTGTACATCGTTAAGATCACTTTCTGAAGTGTACATAGTTCCACTTGCAGAATAATCTAATAAAGTCTTTACTCTGGCCCCATCTTTTTTAAATATAATTCCCGGTGTAATATTCGTATAAAAGCTAGATCTTTCATTATCATGTTCTAGCTCAATATTATCTGAATAACCAGCACCAACACGAATAGAAGGTGCCATTTCAATATCTTTAGCAATTGATAATGTGTTAACGAAAAAAAATAACACAAAGCCGATACTTATTTTTTCTATACTATTCACAGATAATAATTTCATAGATTACTTACTCTGCACCATATCCATAACCATAGCCATCATGTATATTTGTTTTACCAGAACGAGACTTATTCATGACAATACCTATCACTGCTTCTGATGGTAGTTTATCAATAGCATTTTGAACATTAGTAATTTCTGTTGTATTTTGCTCCACAACAAAAACAATCTGACCAACATTTTGAGCTAAAATCCCTGATTCATTTGTTTGTAAAATAGGTGGCGAATCAATTATCACAACACGATCGTGATAACGCTCTGATAAATCATTAAACAGATGCTTCATCATTTCACTGCTAAATAATTCAACTGATAAGTTATGTTTATTCCCTGCTGGTAAAATAGTTAGCTTAGGAAAGTTAGTATTTACTAACACATCTGATAAGTTCTCAACTTCCCCTGATAAATATTCAATTAAGCCTTTATCTGTTTCTATACTTAATACTTCAGAAACTGAAGGCTTAAGAACATCACCATCAACAAGCAGCACTTTATAATCAAGCTCCATAGCCATTGACATAGCCAGATTGATTGCATTAAATGTCTTGCCTTCAGATTGAAGAGAACTCGTCACCTGTATTACATTAGCCTTTTCAATAGGATGTGCACTCTTCCCTTTGATGTTTTGCAACAAAGGGTGCTTAATACGCCTAAACTCTTCACTTAAAAGTGATTTTTCATTAATTGATGTTAGTATTCCCTGTTCAGCAAGATGTTTTACATTAAGCTCAACCCTTTGAGACGTTGCACTATTGACAACTTTGTAAGATTCACGCACAGAAATTGATTCAATGTGCTCACGAGTAAACTCTGACTGTTTATTTTCAGTTAAACCATCTACTAATCCAGTAGGTTCCACCGGAATAACTTTTTCGGATACATGGCTAGTTCTTACTAATGAATTACTATCATCAGATTCTAAAACTTTTTTTCTTAATGCTTTTTCAATAATATCCATAAATTATTCACTATTTATTGTAGCTTTCAAACAATCTAGGCTAATTGCGCCATAAGATACCAACCTATCAACGCCCCGTAACATAGTAATAATACTAGGGATAAAGACATATATGAATAGACCATTAAACTTCTTCTTTTTCTCTGAACAGGAGAATCATTAGCAGAAACAACCCCAAAAACTGGAAGTCCTGTAATTTCTGATAATTCTTTCCCTGATGTCACAACAGGATTAATTTGAGATAATAAAAAAGCAAAACCCAAACCACCAATAATACCTACAATCAATACTGCAGAGGATAATAAAATTCTGTTAGGTCCCACCGGGGAGTTTTCAACTCTTGGGGCTTCCAACACTTTAAACTGAACACTTTCTGTCGTCTGATCAACACTTTCTGAAATCGAAGCCGATTCTCTACGTTCTAAAAACTCCTGATATTTCTTATAAGTAATATCATAATCACGATTTAAAGCAGTTAGTTGTGCTTCAATTTCAGGGATTGTATTAATCAATTTCTGGAGTTTATTGTAGCGCGACTCATACTCTTTAACTCTTACCTTAAGTGATTCAGTAACCGCTTTAGCTTCTCCATAAGCCGCATTTAATTCTTGATAAGATGAATTAGACTCAAGAGTACTAGCAACACCTCCCGAGGGTGATTTTTTAAGTTCAGCAATTTCTTGCTGTTGCTTAATCTTAAGCCCTTCTATTAGGCGCCTAGCTGCTAAAACATCTGGATGACTCTCAGTATAATTTAACAACAGATCATCAAGATTTTTATTTAAAGTTTCTATTCTCTCATCATATGATGTTGAAATATTGGAATCCGTTGCTTTTAAAGTTGCAACAATACTACTACGTTCTTTTCGAATAGCACTCTGCCTTTTTTCAGCTTCTCTTAGTTCTAATTTAGATTCATCTAGATTATTTTTTGCTTGTGCCATACGAGAATAATAACCTTGTCCCGATGAAGGTAACATACCCATATTCTTTTGTTTGAAGTCTTTTAATTTATTTTCAGATTTAAGTAAACGAGCCTCATATTCCTTAACCTTCTTGTTTAGAAACAGTTTTGCAGCATTAGAATCTTCTTTGCTATCACCGATGCTATTTTCAATAAAAACAGTAATTACAGACTGAAGAACAGTTTGAGCCACTTGAGGGCTTATATTTTTATAAGATAAACCATAAACGTTTGGTGCACGTTTGCCTTGTTGAGTTTTTGAAAATTGGATTGATTTTTGCAAATGCTCAATTAGCTTATCAAGTTCAATATCATCATTGACGGTTAAATCTAAATCTGATAATCGTATAATTTTCTCAACATTTGGTCGGGTAAGAAGCGTTCGAACCATTAAGGTAACTTGTTGATTTGCATTATATTCTACTGTTAACCCCTCTAGCAAAGGCTTAAGCAATGAATCAGTGTCAATATAAATTTTCGCCTTAGATTCGTATTGGTCAGGCAAAACAAACACAACACCCCAGCCAATCAAACAAATAAGCCATGAGACAAACATAACATGCCAGCGTTTATTCCAAATCGCTTTAAGATAACCAAGTAGTTGGTAAAAAAGCTCCTGCATTAATAACTCCTAGTTATTGAAAAAACTTTAAAACCAAGCTTCTGGTATGATTACAATATCTCCTGGAAGAATATCAATATTAGCTTTTAAATCACCCGATTGGATTAAATCTTCAATACGGATGGTATATTGTTTTTGCTGCCCCTCTTCAACACGAGAAAGAATCGCTTTATTACCATCTGCAAACTCTGTTAATCCTCCAACAGCAATCATTAAATCCAGCAATGTCATATTTTCACTATAAGGCAGTGTCCGAGGAGATGTTGCTTGACCAATCACTCTTACCTGTTCTTTAAAAGGACCTCTAAAGCCTTCAATGGTTACAGTGACAATGGGATTTTTTATATATTGAGACAATGCTTTTTCAATTTCTCTGGCCACCTGATTCGGTGTTTTATCACTAACTCTAATACCTTCCACTAATGGCGTGTTAATAATTCCATCAGGTCGGACAGTCACTTTTGTAGAAACTTCAGGATTACGCCAAACGAATATATTTAACAAGTCACCAGGTCCAATATAATATAGGTAGTCTTCATGACTTGAAGTAAGAGGACTTTCAGGTTTACTTGAAGATAATTCAGGATAAAGAGGATTGCTACAACCATTAACTAAAAAAATTGTTCCAACGATCCCAAATATAAATAAGACCTTCCGTTTCAAACACATAATTTATCCCCTGTAAGCATCATTGATGGTAAATAACTACTCTCAATATAATCAGTTTAATTGATTAAATTTTAAATAAAATACTGATAAACTTCACATCAGAATTAACTTTTTATTCTACCCCATATCGGAATATCCTCAAAGTAGAATAATCCTACATTCGTATTCTTTGAGTAGAAGAATTCTAAATTAACTAATAATTTACATTTTATCTCTTCTTTTTGTACATACTGTCAGGTATTTTTACACAAGAATAAAATGATGCGCTTTATAATAAAAAAAATGTCAGTTTTCTTTACAAACAGCACGTACGAATAATAACAATTTTTACCACATAAGTTGCAGACAAAAGCTTTAAAGAATATTGGCACAATATATGCTTTAACTAGATTATAAGAAATTTAATACTTTCAAGTATATTTAGTAGGAGTAAAAAGATGAACAAACTATTTAAAGGTGCTCTAGCTTCTAGCGCATTATTTTTTGCAGTACAAGCAAATGCAGCCACTTTTGATTTTCAAGCACTAACAGATACCAATACCCCTGCACCAAACCAAGTTGTTACTGGTGTTTTAGCCAATGGTGATGCTTTTGGTCCTGCTAATCCTGGTGAACAAGCTTTTGATTATTTTAATTGGACCAGAGATGGCATCACACTAACAGCATCTGCTTCTTATACAGGTTCAGATACTTTCAGTGATTCATACGCAGGAGCTTATAACTCTGGTGAAACATTAGAAGGCTGGGCATACCTTGATGAAGGAGCTGCTGGTTTAGGTGTTTGCAGTAAAGGCCTTAAGACGGACTCAAAAGGAAAAAACCAATGTAATCCAGGTAGTGATGATAACACCACGATTGATGAAGTTCTGGAAATTACCTTTGATCAGCTAGTTAATATTGACTTTAACAAAACATTGTTCAGGGATGCTAGTCACAAAGTATTTTTACCTGAAATTTTAATTAGTCTTGATGATGGTGGAACTTGGGTTACTTTAGATAACTCTTCAACAATGACAGGCGACAGCTTTTTCTTCAAAGTAGATGAAAATAGCGCAAATTATGCTGATAACCAGTTTTATATTGATGCTTTCAGCGTAACAGCTGTTCCAGAGCCTGCTGCACTAGCTCTTATGGGCTTAGGTCTTATTGGATTTGGGGCAACTCGCCGTAAAAAATAATCATAAAGACTGATTTAAGTAGTTTGATTTCATAAAAAGGGTAATCATTAATTTGATTACCCTTTTTTTATTCCCAAAAGAAGAGCTTTTAGGTGCAAAAGAGATTCATCTTCATAAATACAGCATTCATTTATACGTAAAAGAGTTTAGACTGAAAAGACGACAGGAGTATGCTCAGACTTATCCCCCCTAAATTATTTGTAGAAAGAAACAGAAGCAATAAATCATCAGCACGGTAAATAGTAGTGCATCATTGATTTCACAAGCTAAAGACCTGAGCCATTTCAATGTACACCCAACCAAGCTATCACCAGAAAAAGCATTAAGCACTTATAAGAAGTTAAAATATTTTATTTGTCGCTCACAAATTACCTGAGAGATTTATGCAAAAAGTAAGCTCAAGCACAATATTTTAATGTCTCTAATAGGAAACAGCGGGCTATTTTTGCAATTTATTTAGTAACTCCTTCGCACTTTCTTTTTCAGAAAATTCTTTATTACCTTCTAAAATTAGATTCAGTAATTTTTGAGCTTTTTCTAGCTCGCCATTTAACCAATAAGCCTCAGCTAAATGAAATTTGATATCATTATTCTTAGGCGCTAATATTTCTGCTTGTTTTAATGTGTCAAGAGCCTTTTCCTTACTACCCATTTTCAACTGAATATAGCCATATGTATCAGCAACTAAAGCAGAATCTGTTGATAATTCATATGCTTTTTTAGATAAAATCAATGCTTCGGGGTTTTCCTCTTGAGCATATACTAAAGCCAGATTGTTCAAAATCAAAAAATTATCTGGTTGAATTTCTAACATCTTTTTATAGAACTGAATAGCCTGCTGATAATTCTTCTTTTCATGATAAATAGTGGCAATCTTCGCAAGGAGAGGCATATCATTTCCCTCTCCTTTGAGCTCCCCTTCCAATAAATTTAGTGCATCCGCTTCCTTACCCTGATCATTTAATATATCAAAAATAATTAATAACAATTTATTATTAGGTTGTAACTGATAGGCTTTTTGATAATGTATCAAAGCATTATCCAACTTATTTTCAGCACGATATACACTCCCTTTTAAGAGCATTCCTAACCCCTTTTTAGGAAATTGTTCTTGAGTATATTCTGCTAGTGCCATTGCTTGTTGATAGTGACCATATTTTAATAAGTAATCACTTTTAATAATTAAAGGCTTTATATTAAATGGCTCTATTTTAATTATAGTGTCCAAAAGCTCATACACCTCGCTATTCTCATCACTTTCCTGCATCAATAAAGAAACAAGAGACATACGATGTTTTATGCTATTCTCATTTTTTTTAATAATAGTTCTAAGAGTTTTCTCCGCTTGCTTGTATTGTTTATTTGTAGCCTGGCTTGCAGCCAGAAAAGCATAAGCCAATTCATCGTTTGGAAACTTTTTAATAAAGCTCTGTGCAATAGGCATTAACTTTTCAGGCGTCTCTTGTCTGGCATACCAACGACTCAAAACATCTGCCACAGATATTTGTGCTTTAATATTTCCTTCTGACTGTTCTAATCCTTTTAGAAGTTGTTGTTCAACATTTTTATCATGGCCTTGCTGTAAAGAAACTTTGGCAAGATAAATATAAGCATTTACATATTTGGGATCAATTTTTATAACTTTAGAATAAAGATTATTAGCTGTCTCAAGATCATTTTGCTGAATTGCCAATTCAGCCAAGCCCAAATAAGCAGGAATAAATTTAATATCAATTTTCAAAGCTTGATTGTAAGCGTCGATTGATAGCTGATTATTTCCTTTTATTTTTTGTATAATGGCTTTTAAGTTATATAACTCCGGGTTGTTTGGAGTCTTTACAATAAATTCATCAACTTTTTTTTCTGCTTTTTGATATTGTTTTTGTTGGAGGTATGAAACGATCAACATGCGCCTTATTTTATTATCAAGCTGACCTGAGTTTGCTAAATTCTCAAGATTTGTAATTGCTCCCTGGATATCCCCAACTCTAAGTTGCCCATCTATTAATTTTTTATTAATTAATTGACTATCAGGTTTTAATAGTTTTGCTTTACTAAAAAATGAAAGGCCTTTTTGATGTTCTCCAGCTAAAAAATAAGCAGTCCCCAAAGTTGTCAGAATTGTTGCATTTAGATTTCTTTTTTCTTCATCAATACCTTCTAGAATTAAAATAGCTTGCTCAGTGTTATTTTGTGAGAGATACACATTGGCTAATATATTCTGTACCATTAAGTTGTTTGGGTTTCCTGAAAGATATTGAGTTAAATATTTATCTGCCTGGTTATAATTTGCTTGAGCATAATTCGCCACACCAAGTATCAACATAGAGTTATAGTGACGTGGTATATAATTTAAAACTTTCTGTGCACTAATTTCTGCTGCTTTATAATTTTTTTCCTTTAAGTGTATCTCACTTAGTACGTAATTAGCATGAGGATGATTTTTTATTTTATTAAGTACTATTTGTAAATCAGCTTTTGCACCTTGAAAATCTTGTTGTTGTACTTTTACGGAAGCTCTATTAATGTATAGTGAAAAATTATTATTTTGTTTTTCAATCAGTTTTGTATATATATTTAATGCATTGTCATAATTTTTTTCACCGACCTCAATAATAGCTTTTATCTTCAAAGCACTTTCATCATTCGGATCAATCACAAATGCTTTATTAAGCAGTTGATTTGCTTTTTCTATTTCATTTTCCAAAACGGCTATTTTTGCTAAGCCTGTATAAGCATGAATATTTTTTGTATTAGTCGATAATTCAAAAAAAACTTGTTTTGCCTCAGTAACTTTATTCTTCCCTAATAAAGCATAAGCTTTTATTAACTTACTTTGTATTTCATTATTAGCACTATTGAATTTAATATTTAAAATATTATCAATTTTATTATATTTTTTTTGTAATAAGAGAAGCCTTGCATAAGCAATACTTATAGTTTCATTAGAAGGATTTAACTCATGAGCTCTACCCATTTCTTTGTTAGCTTGTTTTAAATCTCTTAAACGCAAGTATGTTTCTCCTAAAAGAAACCTTGCATCAATGTCTTGAGGATTATCTCTTAATTGGTTCTTTAACTGAATAATTGCAGCGTTATAATTTCCAGTTTTTAAATATTGCTTTGCATCTTCAAAATAATTTGCTGAAAATGTATTTATTGATATCATAATACATGATAAAAAAACACAAGCTATAATCAATTTTTTTATAGTCATCATAATATCTCCTGATATTAAGTAGTTCTACTAATTAATGTTAAACTTAAATACCACTTACTTGAATATCGTATTTATTTAAGAGTGTATAGAGTGTTGGTCTGGTTACTCCCAATAATTTTGCGGTTTTAGAAACATTATTATTAGAGTAACTCAATGCTCTCTTTATAGCTGACGTTTCAGCAACTTCTCTTACCTCTTTCAGATTAAGAGGCAGTGATGAATCCTCATTTTTCTTATTTAATTCAAGATCATCAACTGTAATATGTAGACCATCAGCCATTATTACCGCCCGCTTAACTTTGTTTTCAAGCTCACGGATATTACCAGGCCATTGATAATTTTCAATAACCTCGGCAGCTTCTTTTGTGAAGCCTTTAATTTTTTTATGTTGTTGTTCACTAAAGCGTTTAACAAATGCAGTTGCAATGACAATAGCATCACCCTCACGTTTTCTTAAAGGTGGAATGTTAATAGTCATTTCACTAAGACGATAATAAAGATCTTCCCTGAATCGTCCTTCTGCAATAAGATCCTGCAAATTTTGATGTGTGGCACAAACAATTCGAATATCAACATCTATCTCACTACGCCCGCCAATTCGTTCTATTTTCCTTTCTTGCAAAAAACGCAGCAATTTTGACTGTAGTGTCATAGGTAAATCACCTATTTCATCAAGGAAAAAAGTACCTTTATCCGCATATTCTATTTTTCCTTTAGTTTGCTTTACCGCACCAGTAAAAGCTCCTTTTTCATAACCAAAGAGTTCACTTTCTAATAAATTTTCCGGTATTGCTGCTGAATTAACAGCAACAAAAGGCTCTTTATTTCTTGAGCTAAGATTATGAAGGGCTTTTGCTAATAATTCTTTTCCCGTTCCACTATCACCAAGTAATAAAGTGGTAACATCACTGGGCGCTATTTTTTCAACCATTCGAGCAAGTTCTAACATTGGCTTACTCACAGCAATCATACCATCTAGAGGCTCATCCGTTTTATGTGATAGACGTTTATTCTCTTTTTCTAAATCATCAAGATGAAATGCTCGCTCAATGATAAGATTAAGTGTATCCATTTCAACAGGCTTTTGATAAAAATCATAAGCCCCCATAGCAACCGCTTGAACAGCAACATCTCTATCATCATTTCCTGTCACAACAATGACTTTAGTCTCTGGTGATAAGGTCAGTATTTCTTTCAGTGTAGCCAAACCTTCACTTGCATTGGCGGGATCGGGAGGTAAACCTAAATCCAAAGTCACAACAGAAGGACTATGTCTACGCAAGGCAGTTATTGCTTCATTCCTATCACCTGCAATAATAACTTCATAAGCTTCAAAGCTCCATTTAAGTTGTTTTTGCAAGCCTGGATCATCTTCTACAATTAGTAATGTTTTTTTCTCATCACTCATTTATTTCCCCTTGTATAACTGTCGTTTGGGCTTGCTTTTGAGATTCAAAGCTAAGAGGCAAATGGAGAGTAAACGTCGTTCCATTATTTATTTCACTCTCCACTGAAATAGTACCTGAGTGCCTCAATATGTAACTCTTTGCTTCATAAACCCCAATTCCCATACCGGCATTACCTTTTGTTGTATCAAATGGTTTGAAAAGACGCTCTGCAATAAATTTTTTATCCATACCAGAACCTGTATCAATGATCTTAATAATGGCATGATTTTCTACTGGTGATTCAGCAATATCTAACTCTAAAGTCACTGAACCGTCATCAGCTGTAGCATCTTGAGCATTTTGTACAAGGTGTCCCAGAATCGCAGAAATTTTTTCTTGCTCGCCTGTAATTAAACATTCCACTAACTCTGTATGGAATTGAGGCATAGGTGTCTGTGCTGACTGTTGCTTCACGATATCATTTATTAACACAACTAAATCAAGTGTTGATTGAGAGTCTTCTGTATTTCGTTGTCTAAGCTGATTGACTAGTTTTTGCATTTTAACCACAACATTTTCCAGCGTATCAATAGCATCATCAATAAACTCAGGATTATTTTTGTGTTTTTCAGCATTTTTTACAATTAATGAAACCTGAGCAACTAAATTTTTCAAATCATGAATTATAAAGGCAGATAAACGGCTATAAGCTTCAAATTGTCTTGCAGTGGAAAGTTCATCACTTGCCTGGCTTAACACAAAAGCATTGGCAAGTTGCATACCTACAGTTCTTAGTAAATCATGATCTTCCCAGTTTAAACGCCTTGTCGCTCTTGGCTTTGTTAAAACAACAAACGCTTTAAGTTGATTTTGTTGTAAAATGGGAATTAATAGCCATATATTGTTTTGTTTGTTAAGCCAGGGAGAAAAGTTTTCCTGTTCATAAATTTCTGGATTATTTTCATATTCAAATAAATCAATAACCCATTGCTTTGTTGTAAGAAACTGAACAGCATCATCTGACTGTTTTATCAAATCAAGTGTACTATCAACAAACCTAAGCTTATAGTCTTCAGCAAGATAATAATCTCCCTGTTCATTTTGAACCCACAAACCACCACAAGAACTATCTACTAAGTTTGCAAGAGTTTTAATCATGACATGTGATAATTCATTGATAGAATTAAGTTCAGCTAAAGTTTTACTCAAATTAATCCACTCTTCACGATAGTCATACCTATAGTGAAAAAAGTGTTTGTTAAAATAGACTTTTAATTTTGCACGAATCGTCCCTGAAAAGAGAAGAACCATTAGCATTAAGACTGCCAGGAATATAAAAAGAATTTGTGCAACTTCTCCCCAATTTCCTCCATATTCTTTTATGTAAAACCCTGCAATCGACATAAAAATAAGGTATAAACCCGTCCCAACCAGAGCAGAGGTATGAAAAATAACTTGCCTTGAAATTGTATAACTTATGGAATTTTCTTGTAGACGAATAACAGAAATTGCTAGCAATGGAACAATCAAAGCATTAATCATTCCTCTTACATTCCAAAGAACAACATCTATATCTGAAAAGAGTAATGATTTACTATAGATTATAAAATCAAACGTGAACAAACCACCTAGACCAAGGCAGATAAACTTTATTGCCCAACGTTGCTCTGATAAGACATTTCTATATAACTGTTCAACCAGAATAAGACCAATAATCGCAAAACCTACATGTGAAAAAAGCCTAAAATCCATTCCCAAAAGGTAGTTTAATTCAAACATCAACTCTGGTATTAATTCAGCAACAAAAACAAATAGGGTTATTGCTATCAGAGACAGGGTATAATTTGATTTAAAGAAAGTAGTAAATTTTTCAAAAGCAAAGGAACGAGAGATTTTTTTTGAGCAATCATTCTGTGGTTCCAGACAAGCCAACATAGTGAGTAGAAAAACATACCATGCTAAATTACGAAGTGTCTCAAAGGGTAGAATACTGGATGAATAAAGCTCGTCATTATAGAGATTATAACTAGTATAACCAGCCCAAATAAACGAAAAAAGAGTTGCAATAAAAAAAGTCAGTCCTGATGAATATTTTTTTATCCCCCAAAGACTAAGAGCTAATAAAAATCCATAGGATATTGTTGCCAACAAGTAGCTATATATATTAAAGCTTTCCATGTTCATAGTAATTGCTTTAACCAACTCATATTAACGTGAACCCTGACGCCAAACAACAACCTGCATGGTTTGCAGTAAAATCATTATATCCAGAAAAATACTATAGTTTTTCATATAATAGAGATCATATTCTAATTTGTTACGAGTATCCTCTTCAGTTGCACCATAGGGATAGCAAATTTGTGCCCATCCTGTAATACCAGGTTTAACATAATGCCTAATCTCATAATATTTTATTGTTTTTGATAAATCTTTAACGAATTCAGGTCGTTCAGGCCTTGGACCAACAAAACTCATATCCCCCCTTAGAACATTAAACAATTGTGGTAATTCATCAATTCGAAATTTACGAATAATATCACCTACTCGTGTCACTCTGGGATCAACTGCTTGTGCAAATTGAGCACCATTTTTTTCCGCATCCATGCTCATACTACGAAATTTAAGCACTTCAAAATTTTTATTAAACAACCCCACCCTAACTTGCTTATAAAAAATGGTTCCTCTAAATTTTGACTCAATCATAATTGCCAGTGCAGTAAAAAGCATAACTGGCCAGGTAACAAGCAATAAAATAAGGGCTGTAGATATGTCAAACATTCTTTTTAAATAAAGATCAACTCCTCCCTGAATAAAACCATCAGAAAAAATAAGGTTACTAGGATGTAATGCATGCAGCTTAATACGCCCTGTTTGACGTTCAAAAAATGTTGAAATATCAATAATCTCAACACCCTTAACTTTACATTCAAGTACATCATCCACAGCAAAATTTTTTCTACGATCATCAATAGCAACAATTATTTCATGTATATCATTATCGGATATAAAATTGAAAAGTCCATTTGGAATATTAAGCAGTTGATTTTCTTGAACAATAATATCTTCACTTTCAATTGGAATAAAGCCGACCAGATTAACATTTCTTGTATCTGATTTACGCCGAAGCTCATTCATATGCGACGCTTTATTTCCTGCACCATAGACAATAACATTCTTTTTAAAATATCCTTGATCAATAAACAGGAAAAGCAGGGTTCGAGTTATAAGTAATGACCCTCCTGTTATCATAAGAGCATAAACAAAAGAAGTTCTAAAAGTAAATAATGCGGGATGCAGATAAAAAAGAAAACTCATTGTGAAAAATACGACAGTGAGTACAATAATGACCCTAAAGAGAACTCCCCTAAAATTTTCACGGAGATGACGACTATATAGTCCGGCAGCAGCCATTGATAAAATAACTACCAGTGTATAGACAAACTCAGTATAGAAAAAACCTATAAATCTGTTGGAGTCTTCTTCATTAATAAATCGAGCCAAAGGTACTGCGGAAAAAAAAATACAGGCTTCAAAGAGCCCTACTATAACTAAACTGAAAGGGAGATAGTGTTTAAAAATTCTAACCATTGAGTCATCACGCCATTATTAAATCACACAAAACAATTGTTTTTTTTAAATATTTAACTCCATTTAAATATTTATATTCACTATTAATATTACCATATAGAGTCTAGCGCTTATGAAAGGAAAAGACTACATCTGTCTATTATTTTTACACTGGATGTCAAAATTTTTTACAAAAAAGCGAAAAATATATAGTGAGTTGGTGATTATTTATTACTATTTGGAGAGGTTAATTGCAGGAAAAATGGATAGTGGTGCCGGCACCAAGAGTCGAACTCGGGACCTACTGATTACAAGTCAGTTCAACTACGTATTCATTGGGTTTCAAGCTGTTTCATAACGTTTCACACCTCAAGCAGAATTCATTGTAAACCATTAATTTATAATGTATTATTGTTTTATCTCGTTTCAACATGTTTCACCCCTAACCACAAAAGAAACTGCCGTATAGTTGCCGTAAATATGAATAGATTAACAGAACTTGAAATAAAGAATATAGATAAGCCTATTTCTGAGCCTGTAAATTCCAGAGGTGATGGCTCACTTTATTTTGAGAGGCAAGGAAACACCATTTCTGCTTATTATCGCTATTCTTATAAAAAGAGAGGGAGAAAAATTTACCTAGATACTTTCAAACCAGCAAACTCAAAAGTCCCTGGTTCTACCTTACGAAAACTTAGAGAAATGAGTCGAGAATATAGTATCCTCAAAAAGAAACAACCTGATTTAAAAGAATATCTTGAATATCAGGAGCAACAAAAGGTTATTCAACAAAAAATTAAGGCTAGTTCTGGCAATTTTAAAGAAATGCTGGACAGTTATATTGAAACTCTAACTAATGAAAGAACAAAAAATAATGTGTTTAATCTTTTCAACCATGATATCTGGGAGCCATTTCCAGAATTAATGCAGAAAAAGCCAGCTGATATTGATGAAAGCGATATTATAATCATACTTAAGAAAGTATTTGATCGAGGTGTAACAACTAACGGGAATAGGCTACGTAGCTATTTATCAGCATCTTTTAATCATGCGATAAAGACAACTAATGATCCGTTAAATCAGAATAAATTTTTTAATGCACAAAGAAACCCAGTATTAAATATTCCCAAACAAAGACAGTTTGAACGTACTCAGGACAGAAATTTATCACCTAGGGAAGTTAAGCACCTGCTAACCCATATTGATAGAACAAAAGGTGTTTCTATAACGGTAGCTCAGGCTATTAAATTCCTTTTCTATATTGGTGGTCAACGCCCATTACAAGTTTTACGTGAAAATTGGTCTAGTTATGATTATAGAAGAAAAACGCTACTTATTACTGATACCAAAGGTAGAGGCTCAAAGCGCGAGTACTTAACACCACTAACCCCAAGAGCCTTTTCTGTATTAGATAAATTAACAACCCAAGGTATGCCCTATCCATTTACCACTTATGGTAAATCAGCTCTACGAGTTGAAACTTTACTGAAAAATATTAAAAAGTATTGTAGGCAGTACAATGTGGAAAAATTTACTCTTCGCGATATTAGACGTACCTGTAAAAATTTAATGATTGATGCTGGTGTAAATCGGGAGACCAGAAACTTAATACAGAATCATGGGCTAACTGGTGTTGATTTCAAACATTATGATAAACATGACCATTTACCTGAAAAAGTGGCTGGTATGGCTAAATATGACAGGTTTCTTGATGGTTTATTAAATGATGATATAGATAATATCATTCAGCTTGTAACGGTAGAATCCCATTAATATTTAAAACAATTCAACAAAAAAGGGGCTAATTTGCCCCAATACCAATTTCAGTTAGAAAATAGTTACACCACTTATTTTGCTTCAATTCATCAAGACAAGTTGAAGTTTTATCTTTCAGCTCATTTATTGCTTCTTCTGAATAGTCATAGCTACTAGACATAAAATTACCATAAGTATAGATTTCTGTTCAAGATCTTGAAAAGTCGTTGAGAAAATCATAACCTGTCATTTCATCAATATGGTTTCTTGCCATCTGCAATATGTGTTCAAGAATGCAATACACAGGATCCATTGATTCAAAATTATCGTAACCACATGATTCTCTATCTTCGTTGATTATTTCCCATAAGCTCTCTTCATATAGTCACAACTGCTCTCAAATTTGGCAAACTGCTCTTAAATCAAGATACCCAAATGGACTGAAATAACTCTCTAGCTCACGTACTTCATTTTTCATATTATTGAAGTTAGATAATAAAAAAGGAAATTAATCCCACAGATTACCTACAATACGGGTGAGAGGAATCAAATGTCGTGTTTTGCTTCCATTAAAAAATCCAAAACACAGTTTTTGAAAAAATTGGATTCTATTGATTGATGATGTTTATTTTCTGATGATTTTTAGGAGGTAAATATTTTCAAAAAACATTTGAGTACTTTCAGTTTTTAAGAGGCATTCATCCATATTGGTCTATTTATAAAAATGCCCTTAAAACCGTTTATTGTATAATTACTTCTGTGGTTGATACCACACCACTGATATTCTTCGGGCTATACACTGAAAACAGAAAGTTGAATTTTTATACACTTTAGAATATGCCGTAAAAAAATCACTGTTCATCACAGTGATTTCATATTTTTCCCCCGAACTTGATTACATTATTTGTCTTGATTCAGATTCAATCTGACATTTCTCAAAATGGCTTTCAATAAATCTTACAACTAACTAAGGATTTGACATGACGGTTTCGTCCCATAGCTGATATTTGGAAACATTTTCTATCTAACGCCCAGCTGTAAAAAGCAGCAACTCAGGAATGCCATGCAAATCGGCATGAATTTGCCTTGTTAGAACTCACTTTTTCGCAACATCCTTTATGGTATCAAGGGCTTTCTCATAAATTGTTGTAGGAATTTTACCTAGATCGATTGCATTTGGCGAAAACTGCTCCATAAACTTATATGCGCGTTCTGAATCCCCGTCTGATGCTCTCAAAGCATCTGCCTGTGCTTCATATAATTCTGCTAATCTCGTGTGAAATCGGATGAATGTGACACTTATTTGAATAAATAATATTACAAATGCTACAGCACCAAGGCTGAATATGCCAGTTGATAAGATAGGTGCCCACACGAATTCTTGCGACTTTTCGGTTTTACCATAATCCGCTATTTTTAATACCCGCTCTAGAATAACGAGAGATTCTTCTAATTCGATTTTAATTTTTTTAGCTGCATCCTCATCAGGCTTTACATGTTTCCCTCTCGTGCCAAGAATATTCTCAGACCCAATTAAATCCTCCATTAAACCTTTTACTCGACGAACAAATGGACTCTCAATGCTTGTTCTAGAATCACCATCAAAGGATCGTAAGACAAATGATGAGGGGGAGGATGTAATGGATACCAATAAGGTGGTAATTAATATCACTGAAAGGAATAACATTACACCTAAAACAAAGACTCGTCTTCTTGAGCGTTTTGCGCGCAATTCAAGACGTTCGATCGTGTCTTTAAAATCAATTTTATGAGGCTCTTCACTTGTTAATTCAGAGGTAAATTCTGATTCATCGCCTAAGGTCATAACGTCCTCCAATTAAAGTCCAGGTCAGAACTATAGTGAGTTCAACAGTTACTATACGGAAAACTTTGTTCTTTTCCCATTATAAAATATAGCAAACCGAGAAAAGTCATTGTAGCAG
>JAPHSW010000016.1 GCA_026196615.1 Gammaproteobacteria bacterium
CTTTATCAGTTTGGAATGGAACCTAATTTTGAGGTTCAAAATTAATAGGTAAGCCACTGAATAAAAATGATAAAATCCTTAAAGACTTACCTATGAGGTAATGATAAAAAAGCTATTAATGAAAAGCTTTCTGGTGTAGAAAAACGATTCTCCAAAGAAAAAGAAAAAGCTATAGCTAGTGTCTGGAAGATAAAGACAAACTACTCTGGTGGAGACCGAGTTTTAGAATATTGTCTAGTAGGCTTAAAAACAAAGGAAAAACTATTCTCTCATATAAATCAGATTGAGTTACCTGACAGCAAACCCGAAGACACTATAGAGAAATTGAAAAATGAGATATCTTCAATTGAGGGGGAAAATGCAACTAAATTGGATAGATTAGGTAAATTTGTTTTTACAAGTTCAGATATAGATGAAAATGAATTATTCAGTAAAATAATTGTTGGCAGCCAAGAAGGTACTGTAGCAGAATTCATTAACAATCTAGGGAATATAGATTGGGTTAAAGATGGCCTTGATTATGTTCCAGATAAAGTTTCTGGCACTGCTTCAGAATGTCCATTTTGCCAAGAGAAAACTATCACACAAGAGCTACTCTCTTCGATTAAAGGTGTTTTTGATATTTCATATGAAAATGATATTGAAGCATTAAAGAAATTACAAGAAAGCTACAAATCTGCTGCTGATGAACTCACATTTAGTGATATTAATGAGATGATTATAATAACTCCAGAAATTTCGAAGCAGTGGGAATTATCTGTTAGAGAAATAAAATCTATATATAGAGAAAATACACTTCTAATAGAAAGTAAACTAAAAAGCCCTAGTACACCTATAGCACTAAAAAGTTGTAATAGTGCAATATCGCAGTTAAATAATGCTGCAAGTCAATTAAACACCTTAATTGATGGACATAATAATAAGCTAGATAACAAAGCCTCTTCTTTAAATAATATAAAAAAACGATTTTGGAATCTTATGCGCTGGGAATACGACCAAACGCTATCGACATACAATAAAGATAAAGTCGAGAACCAAAAAGCAGAGTCAGAAATAACATCAGAGCAAACAGCTAAGACTAACGAAATAGTTGCATGCAAACAAAGAATTTCAAGCCTTAGAAAGCAAACCGTCAATATTGAAGAGGCAATTGAGAATATAAATAATGCCCTTTTAGATATAGGAATTGTAGGGTTTTCTGTTATTAAGCATGGAAAAAACTTATATAAGATTGCTCGTTCAGATATGAACTCAGAAGTTTTCCATTCACTGAGTGAAGGTGAGAAGACAGTAATTAGCTTCTTATATTTTATTGAGCTTTGTAAGGGTGAGAGAACAGCAGGGAGCAGTCCTAATAAAAAAATTGTTGTTATAGATGATCCAATATCAAGTCTTTCTCACCTTTATATTTTCAACATCGGGCAACTTATCAAAAAAGCGTTTTTTAATTCATCATCATATGAACAGGTTATAGTTTTTACTCATAGTTTGTACTTCTTCTATGAGTTAACTCATACGAACAAAATAAAGAGAGATGAGACGCAAAACCTTTATAGAATTGTAAAAAATTCTGATGGCAGTTCAATTTTAGATATGAAGTATGAAGAAATACAAAATGACTATCAAACATACTGGGCAATGATAAAGGATGATTCTACACCTCCTTCACTAATAGCCAATTGTATGAGAAATATAATTGAGTATTTCTTCAACTTTGTACAAAAGAAAGATTTTAACAATGTCTTCCAAAAGCCAGTGTTATCTGACGATAAGTTTAAAGCATTCTATCGCTATATGAATAGAGAATCACACTCTTTGGGACAAAATATTTTCGATATTAAAGAGTTTGACTATGACACTTTCAAGGAAGGATTGAAGTTAATTTTTAATGAATGTGGTTACATTGAACATTATAAGGCGATGATGAAATAGCCATTAAAAAATGTACATAACAAGACAATCAACATGGAATTTTTGTACACAGTTTCTATTTAAAACTCAGAGAGTTCCGAAAGACTATACTTATTAAATATTTGCTCTGGAAGTCCAAAAATCCAGTTATCGTGGCGTTAAGTGTTCAATTATGATTAATGATTTTGCCATTAAAACAGCGATAAATTTTGAAAAGGTATTAATTGAGAAGACAATAATAATGGCAATAAACAGATGGATATCCTGAAATAATAATTTTTTTGGACGAAGCACCTTTCAAAGATTCAAAATACAGTTCAGGTCTTTTCCCAACTCTCACTTTCTAAAATATCCGAGACTTTCCTTATTAATAGGATAAAGAAAAGAAATTAATAAAAAGTATATTAGATTTTTAAAAATACAGCCGCATGAGCTGAAAGTAAAAAACAATCAATAAAAAAGGAAAAAGAAATGGAAAATAATGAAACAAACCAAGTCACAATCGTAGATGTTAAAATGCCATTTTTTTCAATGGTGATCTTTATGGTAAAAGCAGTTATAGCTGCCATTCCAGCATTTATAATATTGGCAATTATTGGGACTATAATCACTACAGTTTTTGGTGGCATTCTGACTAGCATAGGACGTTAGCCACTTATAAAATAGATATTTATATTATTCAAAGAGAATAACAAACTTGAAGTTGACACCATAATAAACTCAGTATTAATAAAGGACATCCATCAGTTTAATGTATCACTAGATACTTAGTGACTAAACAAAATTTAAAGAAAAATAAACACACATTATTAGATTTTTTTAATTAGCATCTAATAGTTGAGGGTCAGGTTGTTACACCCTATCTCTAAATTCTTTTATCACTTATTAAAGAGGATATTAACATGAGTATTATTGAAGAAGATAATGTAAACAAACGAAGAGGTGCTGGAGCGGTTATTATTTCCGCAGTTATTGCTGCAGCAACAAGTCTAGCTGGGGTTGCAGCTGCATCCTTGACAACTCATTTTACAAGAGACAAAAAAAGCCCGATTAGCGGTGATTTTGAAAATCGAACAAAGTGGGATTTTATCCCAGCTGTAGGTTGTAGTGCTACCATCCATGGGCACTGGGGGAAATCTCCTCAACGCGTATCTTCATCTTGGCTTTCAGTTAAAGCTCTTGCAAACTCAGAAGGAATCAGCTACGAAAAAGCAGCATATTTAATTGATAATGATAAAGATAAGCAAAATAGCGTCAATGATGTATTTTACCTAATGGGAAATGGCTGGGGAGGAGAATCTCTTGCTGTCTTTCAAGTTGCTCCCAGGTTAGGGCCAGAACCTGCATTTCCTTCGGATGAAGCCAGAGATTATTTTGATTACCCTGGGTCAAATTTCATGATTGCATTCTATATAAGGAAACTCCCAAGCGGTAAATATTTTGGCGGTGTTGCTATGGGTGATGATCTTAATCCTGATGGAGATAGTTTGGTATCAGGCCAGGGAATTAAACTCAGGAAACTTTTACTCGCTTCTCAGGATCAGGAGTCTTCAGAACCGGGTGCATACAAATTAATCAGTTCGCACAAAGCTCGCCAAAGTATATCTTGGGACTATTCATTTATTGATGGTAAAAATCCACCTAATCGTTTGGAAGGCCAAATCACAGTATCATTCACGCCCGGAGAAAATATTACCTTTGAAGTAGACTACCAATCTCCCACAGAGCAGGATTCTCCATCATAAAAAAATATCCATCTTTTAAAAACACTATATAACATAAGTCATGCAGGCTAATATAGCCTGCTCATTGATTAATCATTTGTCTTACTTATCATTGTTGTGCTGGAATATGAGAATTGAAAAAATTCATATTTAAATGTTGAAAATTATACCTGAATGTAGGCAAGTTCCTACCCAATGGAGTGTTTTCTACCCTTAAACAATTTCTTTTAGTAAGTTATTATTGATTATTAATCTGACGAATTTAACAAAATCATAGTGGATAACTAAACTGAGCTTGTATTAGAATTTCAATAAAGCATCATCAGAATTCATAGAAAAAATATGAGCAAAAACCAATGACAAGTAGTATCCCTTACGGGTTTGTTCACCTTGTTACTTCATGAGATTGAGAGTACTATATATTTCTATACAATAGAATTATTATTGTCTTTGCAATCTCAGTGTTTTATCGATAGTCAATTGCGACCAAAGAAAAGACTTTTTTGAAAAGAACAATACTCTTTTTTTATTATGTTTTGCTCCGTTATCAGAGTTAGAGAGCCCAGTCTATTGCCCAAATAGAACTTGCTAGCCTATTTATCTCACAATCTCTGGAAAAGAAGATAGGATAGTTGTAACAAATGGAATGATACTCAATACAAGTTATTAGTATTTATAATTATTGAGTTGTCTAAATATTTTCATTATCAGGATATTTATTTGTTATGGGACGCCAAATCAGCATTTTAAAGCACATAACCATCAGTGTTTTTATTTTATGGACACTGTTAATGACGCTTTTTCTGATTACTCAGAAAAAACAGCTCTATGACCAAGCTGAAATGCTGGCCTTAAACGAAGCAAAAGTGAATATCAAAAAAGATCTGGCTTACCGCTCCTGGGTTACTTCCCACGGAGGTGTCTATGTACCAATTACCAGAAGAACCCCTCCTAATCCATATCTTTCTCATATCCCAAATCGTGATGTCAAAACAGATGATGGTCAACAGCTTACATTAATGAATCCTGCTTACACTTTGTTTCAAATGATGAGTGACTATGCAAATAACTATGGAACAAAAGGACATCTTACCAGTAAAAAATTGCTCAATCCCAAGAATAAGCCCGATCAGTGGGAGTCCAAAGTTTTAAATATTGTTGATAAAACAAAAAAAGCACATAATGAAATTCAACTGATTGATGGTCAACCTCATTTGCGTCTATTAAATCCCCTTATTACAGAAACTGGTTGCTTAAAATGTCATGGTCATCAAGGCTATAAAGAAGGAGATGTTCGTGGTGGCGTGTCTGTTTCTATCCCTTTGACTCCATATTACGACAGTGCTTATTCTCATTTTAAACCAGAAATTGTCTTTATTATTATCATATGGTTTTTCGGTTCATCGGTCATCACATTTGGCTACAACAAAATTCATCAATATGTTTCAGAAAAAATTGCAAATTATGAACAGCATATTTTCTCATTGGTGGATATGATTGAAAATCGAGACAGTTATACTGCAGGTCATACCAATCGAGTAGCCCAATACTCATCATTGATTGCAAAAGAAATGGGCTATAACGAAGACAGTATAGATAAGCTTTATCGAGCGTCAATGGTCCATGATATTGGAAAAATTTCAACACCAGACTCCATTCTACTCAAACCAGGTAAATTGAGTACTTTAGAATATAAACTCATCCAGGAACATGTCAGCACCGGTTATCAATTACTCAAAAAAGTGGATATCTTTCATGACATTGCAGAAATAGTTCGCCATCACCATGAGTTTTATAATGGTTCTGGTTATCCTCAAGGCTTAAAGGGGGATCAAATCCCCATGCTGTCACAAATCATGACTGTTGCTGATGCTTTTGATGCGATGACAACAAACCGTATTTATAAGGGTAAAAAAACCTTAGATGCATCTCTTGCAGAGCTACAAACACTTGCCGGTAAGCAATTTAACACTCAGGTTGTTCAGGCTGCTATAGTTGCTTTAAAAAACATAGAAATACCTGATTCAAATCAGCAACCAAGAAACCAAATTGAGCAAGAACGTTTTGCTTATTTTTATAAAGATCAACTCACCAGTGCATACAATAGAGATTATCTTAATTATATTTTAATTGCTGAAAATGATAATCATCCTGATGATGCTTATCAGTGTATCAATTTGTTCTACACTAACCATTTAAGTCAATACAATAAGTCAAAAGGCTGGAATCAAGGTAACCAACTTCTTATTAAGATTGCAAATGAAATGTTCCAGTTATTTCCAGATGGATTCATATTTAGAATTTATGGTGATGACTTTGCTGTACTACATAAACAACATTATGAAATTGATACGCAACTAAACCAACTCAATTCCATTTTCAATAAAGAGAATATTTCATTTACCCATCAGCATGTGAACTTAGAACTAGAAGGTATTGATTCTGTTGATGACTTAGATAGTTGGTTATTAAACGGGTAATGATAATAATAAGTGTCAATAAAAATGAATGGCTATTTACATTAATAAATTATGTCAAAAGCTCAATAATCAATATTAATTAGAATACTCTGCATAAATAGAGCGTATCGAATTTTCATTAGCTAATAAGATTTTAATTATTTGTGGATCAAATTGACTGGCCGAGTTTTCTTTCATATAGGCAAACACATCATCTAATTGCCAGTCTTTTCTTTATAGTAGCGTTTACAACTTAGTGCATCAAAACATCCGCTACAGCAACAATTCGCCCTTCAATACTAGCAGAAATAATAGAAAAGATTGAAAGAAGGATTATAAAGATGTCATTCCAGAGTTCTTAACTCAGTGCTAAGTTTTATTCATAGTTGAAGATATTCAAATGCAGTTGAACATATTTGGCTATCCATATATAATCGCCCAATGGATACAATTTCACTCGCTAATTTATTTAAATCACTTTCAGAGCCTGTCCGCTTGCGTATCATATGGCTCCTATTAGAAAAGGGAGAACTCTGTGTCTGTGAGCTTGTTGATGCACTTGAACTCTCTCAAAGCGTCGTATCTCGTCACTTAGCTTATTTACGTAATAATCAATTGGTCTCAGCCAAACGCGAAGGTGCCTGGATGTATTATAAAATTAATCCCCAAACACCAATCGATATGACCGCCCTATTCCAATTTATGAGCCAATGTTCAAAAAGCAATCCCGAATTAGCAATTGATCAAGAGCGATTAAATAAAAATATAGTTAATCAATGTAATAAATAAATTAATACTAATGAAATTATCCACTTCCAATTATAATATTTGCTTATCCGCATATACGTTAAAAGATATTTAAGGAGTCATTATGTCAATAAAAGTCGCTATCAACGGATTTGGTCGAATGGGTCGACTGGCTTTAAGAGCAGCATGGGCATGGCCAGACTTTGAAATTGTACACATTAATGAGAAATCAGGTAATGAACAAACTGCAGCTCATTTATTAAAATTCGATTCAGTACATGGAACCTGGGCACACGAGGTCTATGCTGATCAATCAAACATTATCATTGATGGTCAATCAATCAGTTATTCTCAAAATACAGATATCCATGCCACACCATGGAATGAGATGGATATTGATATTGTGGTGGAGTGCACTGGTGTTTTTAAAACCGCAGAATTATTACAGCCCTATTTTCAGCAAGGTATAAAAAAAGTCGTAGTCTCTGCCCCCATTTATGATGACAGCAAAGATGCTCCGTTAAACATTGTTATGGGAGTCAATGATAATCTCTATCAGCCTGAACAGCACAATATTATCACCGCAGCATCCTGCACAACCAATTGTATCGCACCAGTTGTTAAAGTTATTCATGAACAATTTGGAATCAAGCATGGTTCGATAACAACCTTACATAATATTACGAATACTCAAAGCATCATCGATCAATACCATAAGGATTTAAGGCGTGCTCGCAGCAGCGGGCAATCAATGATTCCAACCACCACTGGCTCTGCCACGGCAATTACTGATATTTTTCCTGAATTAAAAGGAAAACTGAATGGTGTTGCAGTACGGATTCCATTAACCAATGCTTCATTGACGGATTGTGTTTTTGAAGTCAATAAAACAGTCACTATAGATGAAGTCAATACAGCTCTAAAACGAGCCTCTGAAGAAACATTATCTGGTATCTTAGGCTATGAAGAACGCCCCTTAGTTTCCTGTGATTATACCAACGATATTCGTTCTACCATTATTGATGCTCTGTCAACTATGGTCATTAATGGGACTCAGGTAAAAATTCTAACCTGGTATGACAATGAAATTGGTTATGTCAATCGCATGATGGAGTTGGTAAAAAAAGTCACCCATTCATTATAAAAAGTTGATTAGTTAGTAAAAAATGACTCATTTATTCAGACAATATTTTGTGATCACTGGAACCTACTGGGCCTTTACAATAACGGATGGCGCATTGCGAATGTTAGTCGTGTTGTATTTTCATAGCCTGGGTTACTCAGCTATTGATATCGCTATGTTGTTTTTATTTTATGAGTTCTTTGGCGTCGTAACGAATCTTGTAGGTGGATGGTTAGGTGCTCATCTTGGTCTCAACAAAACAATGCATATTGGTGTTGGCTTACAGATATTAGCACTTGGTATGCTAACAGTAGACAACAGCTTGCTATCCGTCCCCTATGTTATGGCGGCACAGGCACTCTCTGGTATTGCCAAAGATTTAAATAAAATGAGTGCTAAGAGTTCTATTAAATATTTAATGCCTGAGCAAAAACAACACGGCAGACTCTACAAATGGGTTGCTTTCTTAACGGGTTCAAAAAATTCTTTAAAAGGTGCCGGATTTTTTATTGGTGCCGCCCTTTTAACATTGGTTGGTTTTCAACAAGCCATGATGCTTATGATTATAGGGCTTTTGATAACCCTAATATTAAGCTTCTTTCTCCTAAGTGGTGATTTAGGTAAAGCAAAATCAAAGCCTAGATTTAAGGAGCTTTTATCAAAAAGTCGTGCAATTAATTTATTATCTGCAGCACGTATGTTTCTTTTTGGTGCCCGCGACATTTGGTTCGTTGTCGCCTTGCCTGTGTATTTTCAGGAAACACTCAACTGGACAAACACTCAGGTTGGTAGTTTTATGGCACTGTGGATCATTATTTATGGTATAGTCCAAAGCCTTGCACCAACAATCACTAATCGAAATAAAAAGGCGGCACCTGATGGCACAACGGCCTTATTCTGGGTCCTCTTACTTTCTATAATCCCTGGAATAATTGCCTGGCAATTATTTGATCCGCTCTATAATAATGAAGTTATTCTAGTCGTAGGCCTAATGATATTTGGTATTATTTTTGCCATAAACTCCTCAATACACTCTTTTTTAATATTGGCCTATTCCAGAGAAGATGGTGTTTCGCTTGATGTGGGATTTTATTATATGGCTAATGCACTGGGGCGCTTAATTGGTACTGTACTTTCAGGTGTTATTTTTCAATGGCAGGGTTTGGAAGCTTGTTTATTAGTTGCCTCTCTTTTTCTTATAATAACCGCCTTTATTTCCAGGGCTCTTAAAAATTAGCATTTATTATTCATCCAATGATGCATCAGAAAAACGGTTTTTAATTTTAATTATTTCCTGCCATTGATGAACAAAAATTGATACGATTTCCGGGTCAAAATGCTGTCCGGATTCTTGTTTAATAATTTCTAAAGCTTCATCATCCGATGATATTTCTTTATAGGGTCGTACTGATGTCAACGCATCAAACACATTTACAACAGCCATAATACGTCCCTCAACAGGGATATCGTCCCCCACCAAAGCAAACGGATAACCTTCACCATTATATTTTTCATGATGATATAGGGCGATTGAACGAGCCATTTTTAATACTGAATTATCATCCGAATTCTCTAAAATTTCACTGCCTTTTTCACAATGAGACTCCATGATCTTTCTTTCATCAGCAGTCAATTTTCCGGGTTTCAATAAAATTGATTCAGGTATACCAATTTTTCCAATATCATACAGTGGAGTGGCTTTATACAATAAATCACACCATTCAAGACTCATACCCATTTCTTCTGCAATTCGATAAGCATAATGACTCATACGTATCAAATGAAAGCCTTTACCTTCATTACTACAACCAATGACTTTGGTGAGTCCATGAAGGGTTTCTAAATGGCTCATTTCAAGTGAAGCTGTTCGTTCACGAACTTTATCTTCTAAAACTTTATTCTGTTGGGATAGAGCAAGATGAGTTTTAACACGAGCTTTTACAATAAGCGGCTTAATGGGTTTGTTGACAAAATCAAGACCGCCAGAATTAAATCCTTTTTCTTCATCTAATTCATCATGGAGTGCTGAAACAAAAATAACAGGAATATTTTTGGTTAAATCATTCGCCTTCAAACGCTGACAGACTTCATAACCATCAATACCAGGCATAAGAATATCTAATAAAATTAAATCAGGCTGGGGTGCATTACTGGCAAGACGTAGGGCTTTCTCTCCATTTAAAGCAGCAACGATATTATAGTCTTCAGATAAAAGTTCATTAAGAAGAGCAATGTTCTCTTTCACATCATCAACAATAAGAATGGTTTGTTTTGTTTGAACTTTTTTCATAGTCGTTTCGATTATCTGGATATTTCCTACAAAGGTAAATAAGACATATCCTACAGAAATAATGATTTGTCAGTCATTACTCACAAAAGCTCATAAGTGAATGAGAATCAGGACAATACACTCAGCCATCAAATTTTATGAGGTATGAATCATTTCAGCACATTGAATACAATGTGTATTGGTTGGGTCAATTAAAAGTCTCTTAATGTTTATTTCTTCATCACAATTTAAACAATAACCATAATCATCTGTTTCAATTCTTTTTAGTGTCAGTTCAATTTGAATTAATTTTTGCTGGCGTCGCCTTGATGCTTCCAGAGCCATTTCCTGAATTTGCATCGCATCCATTCGAGAAAGTCGACCTACCTTAGACTGATCCAGATTAACCGGTTTTCCATCACCTTTACACTGTTCTTCCTGTTCCTGAAGATCCGTTCTCATATTCAAAAGCAGTTGTCTGATCTCATCAATTTGGTCTTTATTCATACGCCTGCTCTATTACTCAAAAGAGAATAATTATTAATATTGTTGCCAAATATAGAACAAAGAGTTGCTAAAATCTATATTTATCTACTAAATTGATAGGAATATACTGAGTGAACTTTAAATAAAGTAAATTAGTGAGGAAAATTAATCGATGTTGTTAAAAAATACCAGGACACGTTATGGAATAATTACTATTCTATTACATTGGATAATGGCAATTTTAATCATTGGACTTTTTTTTCTAGGTCAGTATATGGTTGATCTTGATTATTATGATTCATGGTATCAACTTGCACCCTGGTGGCATAAAGGCTTTGGTTTCGTTGTTTTTATTTTTCTTTTAATTCGTTTTTTTTGGCGAATAATAAACATTAAACCCGACCCTTTACTTAATGAACAAAAAGATAGAATACTGCAAACAATTGCTGAAATAGTACATAAGATATTTTATATATTATTAGTTATTATCTGCCTGAGCGGCTATTTTATTTCCACGGCTAAAGGTGTCAGTATTGAAATATTTGGCTGGTTCAATTTTCCATCCATCATGACATTAACAGAAACACAAGCAGAGTTAACGGCAAAGGTTCATGAAATATCAACACAGATATTAATTGCCCTTGTTCTTGTACATGCTCTTGCAGCATTAAAGCACCATTTTATTAATAGAGATAAAACACTTGTCCGTATCTTAAAAACCATTGCTTCAAAGGAGCACATGAAATGAAAAATATTTATTTAGCACTTGTCGTCTTCAGCCTGACTATTTCTAATGTTATGGCACAAGAGTATGTTATCGATAAAAAAGGTATGCATGCTTTCATTCAATTTAAAATTTCTCATCTTGGTTATAGTTGGTTATGGGGCCGTTTTAATGACTTCAATGGCACTCTGACTTATGACAAAGATAAGCCTGAAGCTTCAAAGATTGAAGTCACCATTAACACTAATAGTGTCGATAGTAATCATGCTGAAAGAGATAATCATATTCGAGGCAAAGGGCTACTTGAAACAAACCAATATCCAGAAGCTAAATTTGTGAGTACTTCTTTCACGCAAAATAAAGATAATACTGCAGTATTAAAGGGACAATTTACACTTCATGGTGTAACCAAAGAAATCAGCATTGACGTTAAACACATTGGTGAAGGTAACGATCCATGGGGTGGTTATCGTGTTGGCTTTGAAGGCACAACTAAATTAGCTTTAGCCGATTACAATATAACTAAAAATCTGGGGCCTGCTTCAAAAGAAGTAGAATTAATTTTTTCCATTGAAGCCATTCAAAAAAAATAATTTAAATCTGTTTAATTTGTGAAATCACCCATTGTGGACAGTCCAACGTTAAGTCATGACCTGCTGTTGGATGTCTATACAATGGTAATTTCCATTGTTTTGCAATAGCCTTTGAACAATCAGGAGCAACGATTTGATCTTCAAGTGAATTAAGTAACATGATTTTTTGTTCAGGTTTTTGAGCAGGTAATTTATAAAACATAGCAGCCCACAATTGCCGAAAAACATTTAATTGACTTGTTGCATTTGTTAAGCAATAGCTCGACCAAAGCTCAACTAAACTTTTCCTGGAAACATATAAGTTACTTGTTAAATCAATCACACCATATTCTCTCTTCCTGTTAGAACTAAACATCATGGACAACAACTGTCTGTATTTTTGATAGCGTAAACGTTTATAAAATGGTGATGAATCACGAGCACTGATATTCATCAGTACCGCTGAATCAATCATCTTTGGATAACGGCTCATCCATTCTATTGCGATCATTCCACCAAAAGAAAGTGCAATAATATTTGATATCTCATCAGGATTATTATCCTGCCATCGAGAAGCGATAATATCTACAATTTCAGGAATTGAAGTAGGACAAATTTCATCTGAGTATTCCCCACTACCAGGAATATCAATAAGATGAATCGAATCATGAGGAAACTCATTTTCAAAGGTTTTAATGAAAGTTCCCCAATGACGACTATCACGCCCCAAATCTCTAAGAAAAATCCAGTTTTTTTTCATTTATTAATACTCAATATAATCTAAACCTTATACTCATTGAATTTTTATAAAATTTTTTATGTTGTGTGTCATCAGATTAGCATGCCAATATCTATACAAAAAATGACACTGTAAATTAAAAAGTCCTATATTTTTTATCATCATGGTATGAATCATATCGGAGCGGGTAAAACTGTCTGCTTCTTTATGAAAAGCTTTTAGTTTTAAAATTCAGGAGACTTGTAGATTATTCTTTTTAATATTTTCATTGATATACACATACAACTATTGCAAATAAATCATAACAATACTGTATGACGATTTAATGACAAATAAAAATAAGATGTTTTTGTATCAAATAATCATGTCTTTTTTTAAAGATAATCATGTCATAAAAAAGTCATCTAAGTGAAATTCAATTGTAAGAAAAAGAGAGGATGATCAATTAAAAGATAAGGTTAATAAAATGATTGATATTGAAAAAGCTGTTAACAATAAATTCCCAGAAATCAAAGATAAAACAGGGATCAGCATCTTATATAAGGTGTTAAAAACTTTAACTCATGAAGATGAAATCAATTTATTTATTGAAAGTAATCAACATTTACGTGGTTTTTCTTTTCTTGATAAAGTATTAGAACATTTCAACTTTACCTATCGTATTAGTAATCATTCTATTAATAGAATTCCATCAGAAGGACGATTAATTATTATTGCAAACCATCCCATTGGTTCATTAGATGGTTTAGCACTTTTAAAATTGATATCGAGTATTCGAAATGATGTTCGTATTGTCGCGAATGATTTATTAAATCAAATTGAACCACTTCAATCACTTTTTTTACCCATTGATAATATGTCTCATGATGAATTACAACTTAAATGTCATAAAAATAATTACAAAGCCATGTTAGATTGTCTGGCTAAAGAAGAAGCCTTGATTATTTTTCCTGCTGGAGAAGTTTCTAGAATTAGTCCTAAAGGTATTAAAGATGGTAAGTGGAAAAAAGGATTTATAAGACTATCAAAAAAAATGAATACGCCGATTTTACCCGTTTTAATTCAAGCAAAAAATTCCGCTCTGTTTTATGGACTATCGACAGTATACAAGCCTTTCGGAACCATTTTATTAACCCATGAGATGTTCAATAAAGAAAATCATGAAATTGCTTTTCATGTAGGTAATCCTATCGCATATAAAAGTGCTGAGAAACTTAAACTTAACAAAAATGACTTAGTCAAACGTTTTCGTAAGCATCTATATCAACTTGGGAAAAAAAATAAAAAGAATAAACATTCACTTTTCGAAACCATCGAGACAATAGCACATCCCATTAATCGTCAGAAATTAAAAAAAGCACTCTATCAATCAGAATTATTGGGTGAAACAAAGGATAGTAAAAAAATATTCCTTTATGATTACGAAGATGATTCACCAGTAATGCATGAAATTGGACGACTTAGGGAACTTTCATTTCGTTCAGTCGAAGAAGGTACTGGTCATAGTAAAGATCTGGATAAATTCGATACTTACTATAAACACATTATTTTATGGGATGAGAATGATTTAGAGATTGTTGGAGCCTATCGATTAGGTGAATGTCTCAACCTTATTGAAGAAAAAGGTATTGATGGTTTATATAGCAGTACTTTATTTGATTTAAACCCTAAAATGGCAAGCTATCTACCACATGCTATTGAGCTTGGCAGAAGTTTTGTTCAGCCCAGGTACTGGGGGAGGAGAAGTCTGGATTATTTATGGTTTGGTATTGGTGCTTATCTTCGTAGCAGGCCAGAAATTAAATATATGTTTGGACCTGTCAGTTTAAGTAATGCTTATCCAGAGGAGGCCAAACAATTAATAGTCTCATTCTATACGCAACAATTTGGTTCTCTCCAAGAATTAGCAGATGCTAAAAAACCATATACTATCAGCAATAAATATTGTGATTTATTTAAAGGTGATTACAAACCAAATTATAAAAAGTTGAATTATTTTCTTGATGCACTCAATGTGAAGGTTCCTACACTTTACAAACAATATTCAGAGTTATGTAATAACAAAGGCAGTCAATTTATCGCATTTAATATTGATCCTGATTTTAGTCATTGTATTGATGGACTTGTCCTGGTGTCATTAAAGGAAATAAAAGCAAAAAAAATTGCACGTTATATTGGCTAAAAGACTAAAAAATTTCTAGTAGTGAAAAAATTACTAGAAATTTTAATTTCAGTGCCTTCAGAGTTTGTTTGTCCAGGCGTAATGGGGTGCTTTATGTTATTACTACTACTGATTTTTTTATTTATATTGTCTTGAAAATAGTTATCCGCAGATTCAATTAATTTATATTCCTATTTGGACTATACTGATATTAGACAAGATATTTTCTAAAAGGAAATTGATATGATATTAGAACAATTAATGAAAGTCTCTTTATTTGAAGACATAAATATCAGCACAATAACTGATATTACAAGTTTTTGTGATATGAGAGAATTGGATGATGGTGATTTTCTTATTTCAGAAAATGATAATGAAGACCAGGATATTTTTATCCTTTGCAATGGCTCTGTAGAGATTGTTTCTAATAAGAGTCAAAACATCAGTAATGAAACAGTCTTATCCAGTGGAGAAATTGAAGTGCTTGGGGAGCTCAGTTGGTTATTGAACACTAAACGAACAGCAAGTGTTCGCTGTAAAGGAGAAGTAACGATTATTCACATTAATGGACAACAATTAAAAGACTATTTCACCAACAATTCTGTCAGTGGTTATACTTTCATGAAAAATCTGTCTAAATTATTAGCCAAACGTTTAATGCAAACAGATGACTTATTAAAGCAGATTCTTTGGAACACAAAAATTTAATTTAAATTAACTAACTTACCAGTTGCAAGAAAAATAACACTTTCTGCTATATTCGTTACTCTATCACCAATACGTTCAAGCTGACGAATAATCCATAATTGATAAGTGTAATGTACTGAATTTTCAGATTCAGATTGCATTAGTTTAATGAATTTATCATTAAGATTGTGTTCTAATAAATCAATTTCATCATCTTTAAGCGCCAACCGACTGGCTTTTTCAGCATCTTGCTCTGCATAATCCACTAAAACTTCATCTAACATATAGACACATTTTTCAGCCATTAAAATAATATCAGGTTCCTGTTGCTCATTTCCAGCAGGCATTTTCTGAACAATTTTAGCAATGGCAACAGCATAATCTGCAATACGTTCAAGTTCCATTGCTATATTCATATCAGCAAGAAATTCACGCAAATCATTAGCAACCGGTTGTTGAGTAGCAATCACCTTAATACATTCGGATTCAATTTCTGCTTTTTGTTTATTAATTACAATATCATTGTTAATTACTTTATCAGCCAGAAGATGGTTCTGATCATTATAGCTTTTCATTGCGCTTATAATAGCTTCTCGAGTATTATTTCCCATAAGAAGTATATTTTTTCGAATAAGACTTTCTTCTTTTTTAATAAAAGGTGCAAGCATTCTGTTTTCCTTTAATGAACAATTCCATAATTTATTATTCCTTCTTCAAGTTTGTTTGTTAGAATTAAAGCTGAAATTTATATTTCATCTATTATGCTTTTGTGATTGTGCCACCAAGTTTTGCATAATGCATCAAAGAAGCAATACTTAATGCCCGATCAGCCACTTTTTCCAAACGTCTCAAAGCTTGCATGATATCTTGATAATCCTGAGAAAGAGTCAAATTGATATTAATTTTCTTTAGCAGATTTTTTTCAATAATCTGATAAAGCTCATCATTTTTTCCTTCTTCAACAACAACATTTTTATACTCTTCTTCTACTTGTTCTTTATCATCAAGTTCGATGAGTTTCAATGCACTTTTCAAAGCAGAGATTGATGTTTTTTGTAATGGTATCGCATATTCCAGAATAAAATCTTTATCCACATCATCAGAAAGTGCCCGAGGAAAATCACGAATAAATGAGTTACAGCTATTGGCAATACGATCAAATTCGTTAGTCATTTTTAAAAAAGCAATGAGTTGCCTTAAGTCTCTTGCCTCAGGTGTATACAGAGCAAAAAACTTGATAATATTGTCATCAATTTCATCAATTTTACTATAGCGTTCCTGCTTCTTAATTTTGCTTATTTCATCAATTTTGCAGGGTTGACATTCTTTGAGGGCATCCAGAATTTGTTGATTTGTTTCTAGAACTATTTCTCCTAGAACAAGAATTTCATGCTGAATTTTTGCCAATTTTTCTGTTTCTGTTGGTAGCATATTAACCATACCTTCCTGTAATATAATCTTCAGTCTTCTTCTGTGTCGGATTAATAAAAATCGTTTCGGTCTCATCATACTCAATTAAATCACCCA
>JAPHSW010000269.1 GCA_026196615.1 Gammaproteobacteria bacterium
ATCAAGCTTCATCAAGTCGTGTGGGCAGATGTACATACATGCTGTTCTGTCCTGACCTTTACAGCCATCACACTTTTCTGTGCGTACGAATGTTGGCATAGTTTTTCCTTATCTAAAAAAGTTATAAAGAGTAATAATAAAATAAGTGTTTAAAACAAAATATAAAATAAACTAAAAACTCTAACTTCAAAAAAATAAAGTTAGAGTTTTATAGTGACATTTGTTTTTACATTAATGGAATCATCATTAACGCAACAATGTTAATGATTTTAATCATTGGGTTAATAGCAGGACCTGCTGTATCTTTGTATGGGTCGCCTACTGTGTCACCGGTTACTGCTGCTTTATGAGCATCAGAACCTTTACCACCGTGGTTACCATCTTCGATGTATTTCTTAGCATTATCCCAGGCACCACCACCAGTAGTCATTGAAATTGCAACAAACAGACCTGTTACGATAGTTCCAATCAAAACACCACCAAGAGCTTCTTTACCTAATGTTAAACCAACAACTAGAGGAACAGCAATTGGAAGGATTGAAGGAATAATCATTTCTTTAATTGCCGCTGCAGTTAACATATCAACCGCTTTAGAATAATCAGGTTTTTGACTACCATCCATAATTCCAGGCATTTCTTTAAACTGACGACGTACTTCAACCACAACTGAACCTGCTGCACGACCAACAGCTTCCATAGCCATAGCACCAAATAAGTATGGTACAAGACCACCAATGAATAAACCAATCAGAACCATATGATTTGACAAGTCAAATGAAGTAATCTCACCACCACTATTCGCACTCAAGTTATGAGTATAGTCAGCAAACAATACTAAGGCTGCAAGACCTGCAGAACCAATCGCATATCCTTTGGTAACAGCTTTAGTAGTGTTACCGACAGCATCCAGAGGATCGGTAATGTTACGAATTTCTTCAGGCATCTCTGCCATTTCAGCAATGCCGCCTGCATTATCAGTAATAGGACCATAAGCATCAAGCGCAACAATAATACCCGTCATTGATAACATTGATGTTGCAGCAATTGCAATTGCATACAAACCACCTAATTCATGAGCGCCCCATATACTGGCACATACGACTAGAACTGGTGCAGCTGTTGATTTCATTGAAACACCTAAACCAGCAATGACATTTGTACCGTCACCAGTAACAGAAGATTCAGCAATTTGTCTTACTGGAGCATATTCTGTTGAAGTGTAATATTCAGTAATTATAACCATTGCACCCGTCAGAGCTAAACCGATTAGTGATGCAAAATATAAATTAACAGTCGCAATACTTGCACCCGCCACTGTAACTGAATCACCTAACATATATGTTGTAACAGGATAAAATGCAATACCTGAAATTACAGCTGCAACGATAAGGCCTTTATATAAAGCCCCCATAACACTGCCACCTTCTTTCAGTTTAACAAACATGATACCAATGATAGATGCAATAATAGAAACGCCACCTAAAACAAGAGGATATAGAACAGCATTCATACCTTCTGCAGAAACCATTAATGAGCCCAGTAACATCGTTGCAACGATCGTTACCGCATAGGTTTCAAATAAATCAGCTGCCATACCAGCACAGTCACCAACATTATCACCAACATTATCAGCAATAACTGCAGGGTTGCGTGGGTCATCTTCAGGTATTCCCGCTTCAACTTTACCCACTACGTCAGCACCAACATCCGCACCTTTAGTGAAGATACCTCCACCTAAACGAGCAAAGATTGAGATAAGTGAACCACCAAATGCTAAACCAACTAATGCATGTACAGACTGTTCAACAGAGAATCCCATTGCTGTCAAAATTGCAAAATAGCCAGCAACACCAATCAAAGCCAAACCAACAACTAACATACCTGTAATTGCACCACCACGGAATGCAACCAAAAATGCAGCCCCCATACCTTGATAAGCTGCTTGAGCAGTACGCGAATTAGAACGAACTGAAATATTCATTCCGATAAAACCTGCAGCGCCTGATAAAATGGCTCCAATTGCAAAACCAATTGCAGTTGACCAGCCAATTGGAGAGAAGGCAATCGCTAAGAAAACAACGACACCAACCATAGCAATGGTTTTATATTGACGACTTAAGTATGCTTGTGCACCTTGCTGAATTGCTTGTGCAATTTCTAACATGGTGTCACTTCCCGGTGATTGAGCCATAATCCATTTAATGGAAATGACTCCGTATATAACTGCAGCGATTCCCGCTGCTAGAGCAAATAAAAGTTCAACAGACATTACGTCCCCCGTTGCTAAGTTTTATGATTGAATTCAGTATGAATTCGCTAAAAAAAGACTACTTGAGTCTAATTCAAAAGCCCATGATGTTCATTGATCGACATCAATAGGCACAATTTTGCTTCTATCTATTTTCAATAAAAGAGTTAAATATACTTGATAAAACATAACTATGTACTATTTTTAAAAGTTAAACCTAAAATCATCAAGTATAAAAAAAAGACAAAAAAAGGGCCGATAATTAATCAGCCCTTTTTTTATTTCTTATACTTCGAAGTCTGGTAACTTCTTGGCAACACTCTCATTTTTCAAAACAACATACTTTGGTAAGCCATTTTCGTATGGAGGATAATCTTCACCATCAATAAGTGGTAATAAATAATCCTTACATTTCTGAGTGATACCGAAACCATCTTCAGTAATGAAGTCCATTGGCATCATTTTCTCAACGTTGGCCACTTCTGAAAGAGGTGCTTTACCTATTTTCCATTCATATGGGTTGTTTGAAATGCGGTCAACCGTTGGCATAATTGCATTATCGCCATCCAGTGCAAAATTAACACCTGCTTCACCTAATGCATATGCCTGTTCAACATCAGACTTAGATGATAAATGACGTGCTGCACGTTGCAGATAGTCAGCAACAGCCCAATGGAATTTATGACCCAGAGAATCTTTAATAATGTTTGCAACAACTGGAGCTGCACCACCTAACTGGGCATGACCAAATGAATCACGAGTACCCTGTTCTGCAAGGAAACGACCATCAGGCCAATGAACACCTTCAGAAACAACAACAGTACAGTAACCATATTCTTTTACTTTTGCATCAACCTGAGCCAGGAACTTATCCTGATCAAATTCAACTTCAGGGAAAAGAATAACAACTGGAATGTTTTGATCTTCAATTAAACCACCAGCAGCTGCAATCCAACCTGCATGACGTCCCATTACTTCAAGAACAAAAATTTTAGTTGAAGTTTTAGCCATTGAACGTACATCAAAGCTGGCTTCTAAAGCTGAAACTGCAATATATTTTGCAACTGAACCAAAACCTGGACAGTTATCAGTGATAGGTAAATCATTATCAACAGTCTTAGGTACGTGAACTGCCTGAATTGGGTAACCCATTTTTTCAGATAATTGTGATACTTTATGACAAGTATCAGCAGAATCACCACCACCATTATAGAAGAAATAACCAATATCGTGTGCCTTAAATACTTCAATAAGACGTTCATACTCAGCTTTGTTTTCTTCAAGACTTTTCAGTTTAAAACGGCAAGAACCAAAACCACCTGACGGAGTGTGAAGTAGAGCTGCAATATCTTCTTCAGATTCCAGGTTAGTATCAATTAAGTCTTCTGTTAATGCACCAATAATGCCGTTACGACCAGCATAAACAGTACCAATTTTATCACTGTGCTTACGTGCTGTTTGAATAACACCACATGCAGAGGCGTTAATTACTGCAGTAACACCACCAGACTGTGCGTAAAATGCGTTCTTCTTTGTCATTTTAACTCCATAGTTTATATAAATAGTTTTTAAATATTTTTTAAGTTGCTTGAATTTAACTTGCTGTTTAACTCTTTACTTAACACAACTAATTACATCAATTGTGTAAAGAATCAAACAACTGTTTGCTTTTAATCAGTTTGCTGAGATTTATCTCTTTCTAAATCCGCATGAACTTGTAATACAGTAACAACGCAATCAAGAATATTATCAAAAGATGGTACAGCAGTACCATATTGATCACGGCCTTTGTAATAAAACTGTGTTTTGTATGTGGAGCGTCCAATTTTAAATATTACAAAATTGCTGTCTTCAAAATCCCAAAAGAGTGCAGGACATAAGGAAAGATCTCTATCACCAGGTCGGAGTCGTATTTCAACATCCGCAAGCTGTATCTCAGTTGTATCTTTTCCCCAACGCTCATCCAACGTTTGCTTAACTGTCCATCTATCAGTGTCAGAGAAATCTTTAATCTTAATATTTGGTTTTGTTGCCATCTTTTAGTGTGTACCTATGTATTAATAATAAGTATTAATGAATCGTACCAGCATCGCCAGCAGTAAAGTTTTGCGTCACTCCCGATTTAAGCTCTTCCTGCGTTGCATCACGAACCACACCAACTGTCACCACAAATTGAATCGTCTGGCCTGCCAGGGGATGATTACCATCAACCGTTAATTTGCCATTTTCAATATTAGTAACAATGAATTTTTTTGCTTCACCACGATCATTTTGCATCTCGACTTCAGCCCCCACCTGATGAAACTGGGGTGGTACATTGACAAGATCATCTGTAAAAATCAAACTTGGATCACTTGGCCCAAAACCTTCTAATTGGGATAAGGACACTTCCACGCGATCTCCTTTTGAATGCCCTTCCAGAGCTTTTTCAATTTTAGGAAATAAACCGCTGTCACGCCCATGAATATATTTTACAGGTATATCAACACGCTCTTTTATTTCACCTTTGGCATTCAATATTGCATAAGTGAGTTCAACGTATTTATCTTTTTTTATTTGTTCAACCGACATTCTATTTTCTAACCATCTGTATTGAATATATAAGGTATTGATTGCTGTTTTATGACAACCAATACTTTACTGTTAATTTTGCTCTTAATTTACAAAAAGCGACGTATTCTACCACATAATAGCCTGAAATAGTTAGATGCTAATTATTTGAACTAATACTTATTGGTATTAATTCTTCACTAATAAACTTTCCTGGAACACAGCCTTATGGACATCTCCCATACTTAAAATTCCAACAAGTTTATTATTTTCAGTTACAGGTATACGTCGAATTTTTCGAAGCCACATCATTGAAGCAGCGCGTAAAATAGGCATATCAGGTGAAACACTGGCAACAACTCTAGTCATGAGATCGTCAACCGTTTTACCTAAAATACTACCGTAATCCTTTTCCATTTCTTCAAAATTAGCTTTTGCCCCAGATTCAACAAGCTCTTTCATATCAGGGAACATACTACAAAGGATATCTTTTTCAGAAATAATTCCAACAACATTATTATCATCATCCACTACAGGCAATCCACTGATTTTGTTAAAACACATAATCGTGGCTATATCCTTTATTGGAGTATCAGCTTTACACGTTTTTACGTCAGTGCACATTGTATCTTTAACTTGCATTTATAAACCTCGTCCTATCCTTAAATTTTTATGAATAATTTTGTGTCTTTACAACATATTAAGGTGTAAAAACGGATAACAACTCTTTTTATCATTTAATCTTTTTAAAATTAAAGATGCCGTCGGCAGCATAATATTTGTGTGGTTGTTTTTTTAATCTAATAAACATACCATGTTTTTAAACCTTAAAAACCTACTCATAAAGGGGTATAAGGACATATTTACAAACACTAGAAAATTAATAATTCTTACAATAACTCATTGTATATCATTATCTTACAAAACATTTAAAGAAAATAACTCATGACAGATACTCTTGAAAAAATTTCAAATGATCTTAAAAAATTTGCTGTTGATAGGGATTGGGAACAATTTCACACCCCTAAAAACCTTTCTATGGCATTGATTGCAGAGGCAGCAGAACTCATAGAACACTTTCAATGGCTTACTCCAGAACAGAGTAAAGAAATAACCGGTAACAAATTAAAAGATATCAGTCATGAGTTGGCTGATATTTTTATTTACTTGTTAAGAATTTCAGAACAATTAGATGTTGACCTTATCAAAGCAACAAGAGAAAAAATGGCAATCAACGAAGAACGCTTCCCTGCTTCTGAAAAAAGTCAACAAAATCATAAAGACAAAAAATATACATAATTTATGAAATACGAATTCAGTAGTCAGGTAATAACTTTCTCTAACGTCATCTCTCTAAAGAGGTATCGTGATTATGCCTGTTGAGGCGTATCATTGCTCCCGTCAAAAAAGAATTTAAATTCGCAGGTTAGCAATCACCTGGCTTACGTTTAATTAGTCAAAGCAATTGCTAACTATTCAATATCAATCCGCTCCGTGGAGGAAATTCGATGTCGGATATTGTTGCAACCAACGAGACCATCTTGGTCGTAGGTGGCGGTATCAGTGGTATCAGCGCTGC
>JAPHSW010000217.1 GCA_026196615.1 Gammaproteobacteria bacterium
ATGAAGCACTTAGTTCTGGTACTGTGGCTGCTAAGGCTGCAATTCCTTTATGGGTAATGATGATTGGAGCTATTGGTATTGCCATCGGACTTGCATTATACGGACCCAAGTTAATTAAAACTGTAGGCAGTGAAATTACTGAATTGAATAAAATGCGTGCTTTTTGTGTTGCGATGGCAGCATCAATTACTGTAATTATAGCTTCTCAACTGGGCTTACCGGTCAGTTCAACTCACATTGCTGTAGGTGGAATTTTTGGTGTTGGTTTTCTCAGGGAGTATCTAAAAACAACTTATGGTGAAATGGTCGAAGAAATTAAGCATCACCATGAAAGTGACAACCCAGAAGAAGTTGAAGCCTTTTTAATGGAGTTTAAAAAAGCACCTCTGGAGAAAAAGCGCCAAATGCTTTATGAATTAAAAATGAAATCGGCTAAAGCACATTTGACTAAGAAAGAGCGCAAACAACTTAAGAAGGTTTATAACACTGAGTTGGTCAAACGCTCTCACTTGTATAGAATTGCTGCAGCCTGGGTTATCACAGTGCCTGTATCAGGTCTTATGGCTGCAATATTATATTTCACAATTAGAGGTATGATGATGCCCTAGATTTTTGTGTTGAATTTAATCATAAACTTTCTTTTTAAATTCACATAAGTCTTCAATAAGACAAGCACCGCATTTTGGTTTTCTTGCGGTGCAAATGTATCGACCTAACAGAATTAACCAATGATGAGCATCTTGCATGAACTCATCAGGTATAAGTCGCACTAAACGTTTTTCAACTTCAACAACATCCTTTCCATGGGCTATTTTAGTTCGATTAGAAACTCTGAATATATGAGTATCTACGGCCATAGTTGGATGTCCAAATGCCGTATTCAAAACCACGTTAGCTGTTTTACGCCCCACACCTGGTAATGCTTCTAATGAGGCTCTATCATCCGGGACTTCACTCTTATGAAGCTCAATCAACATTTGGCAGGCTTTAATTATGTTTTTGCCTTTGCTATTGTAAAGACCAATAGTTTTTATATATTCCTTCAACCCCTCTTCACCTAAGGCATAAATAGCTTCAGGGGTATTGGCTATAGGGTAGAGTTTAGCGGTTGCTTTATTCACACCCTTATCTGTGGATTGAGCAGATAATATGACTGCAATGAGTAATTCAAAGGGATTACTAAAATTCAGCTCAGTGGTGGGGTGGGGATTGTCATCCCGTAATCGGGAAAAAATTTCAATACGTTTTACTTTGTTCATAAGTACTTTCTTCTTTTGCTCTTGCTTTTTCCTACAGAGAGAAACGTGATGTCGGTAGTAGGTGGTTAGATGTTGCTAGCCTTACGGGGGGATTTCGAGGCATGGATGCCGAGGATGAGCGACACATGGACGTGCTTGAAGCGTCCCCAGGAAGGCTAGCGACATCTAACCATCTACGATTTACAAGCGCCACTTTTGAACACCCTTTATGCTGTTGATTTTTCAGTCGTTAAATCTTGACTCTTCTTTTTTGCCATGTCTTTTAAGCATCGATCAAAGTAATTACGTCCAGCCAATAAAAAGGCTAATCCAATAAATGCACCAGGAGGCAAAAGAGCTAATAAAAAGCCATCATAGTTAGGAAAAACTTCAATAGTGAGCCACTGCATTCCGTCACCAAACATAATATGAGCATTAGACAATAATGTACCCATGCCAATGACTTCGCGAATGATTCCTAAAGCAAGTAATACCAGCGTAAAGCCAAAACCCATCATTAAACCATCAAAGAAAGATTTTCCCAGTGTATTTTTTGAAGCAAAAGCTTCAGCTCGGGCAATAATGGCACAATTGGTAACGATAAGTGGAATGAATATTCCCAGTACCAGGTAAAGCTCATGAAACCAGGCATGAATGATTAACTCAATTGCCGTGACAGCAGAGGCAATAATGACAACAAAGACAGGCAGACGAATTTCTGGACGAACAATGTTTCGAATAAGTGAAACAGACATATTGGATAAAATTAAAACTAATGTGGTTGCTATTCCCAATCCCAAAGCATTAACCACTGAGTTGGAAACGGCTAATAAAGGGCAGAGTCCCAACATTTGTGCAAATACAGCATTGTTTGTCCATACACCTTCTTTAGCAATGGGTGCATACTCATCTATAAATGAGGGGGTATCTTCTGTAGTATCATTTGTTTCTGTAATACTTATGGCTTCAGTTTCTGGCATGAGGACTGACTCTTAATGTTTATTGATGAACAGAAGGACCATACAGCTGGTCGTATTTGGCCTGATCAAGAAATAGTTTACTTTCATTGTATTTATAATAGTCTAAAGCTTTATAAACGGCACCAACAACTGCACGAGGCGTAATAGTTGCCCCTGTAAATTGATCAAATATGCCACCATCTTTTTTCACTTTCCATTTTTTTCTGATTGGATTTTCCAGGCTTTTATCATTAAAGCTTAAAACCCAATTGTCTTTTGAAATGTCTATTTTATCACCTAGTCCCGGGGTTTCTTTGTGACTAATAATTCGTACACCAGAAATATGTCCTGAGGCTTTGATGGCGACAAGCAATTTTATATCGCCACTATAACCATCATGAGCAATAACAGAAAAAGCAACGGCTATTGGTTTTTTTCCCTGCCAGGCCTGATAGATAGTGGTTGAATTTTTATTACCAAGTTGTGTGGTTGGAGGTACTATCAACTTATTGTCCAGTAGATTATTGGTATAACTATCAGATGGAATGATATTATTTAAATTTTTCAGTAGATTGGCTTTTTCACTGGCCTCAATTTGATCTTTGGTTGCTTCAAAGGTTGCCATGACCAAGGCTGTACCCAAACCGCCAAATCCAGCTAATAAAGCAGCACTCATCATCATATTACGAAAAATGGCTGCTTTCATGAGTAGTCCTCATCATCACGCTCGTCTGCTTTATGTCCGTAGACTCTGGGTTGCGTATAGTAATCCAGCAATGGGGCGCACATATTCATGAGTAATACAGCAAATGCAATGGCATCAGGGTAACCACCCCAGGTGCGAATAATATAAATAAGAGCCCCAATACCCATACCATAAATGATGCGGCCTTTTGGGGTGGTGGATGCGGTAACCGGGTCAGTAGCAATAAAAAAGGCACCGAGCATAGTTGCACCGGAAAACAGATGAAAAAGTGGTGATGGATTGCTGTCTAGTTCAAAACTGCCAAATAATAAAGACAAAAAGCCAAGAGTCGCTAGTAAAGAAATAGGGATATGCCAACTAATGAGTCCCTTGCGCATCATGAATAATCCACCAGCAAGAAAAGCTAAATTAACCCATTCTGAGCCTAAACCACCCAGCATACCAAATGTTTTTCCTTGCGCATGGATTTCGTCAATTGTGGCAGAACCATTTAAAACTGATGTTCTAACAATATCTAGTGGTGTGGCTGATGTTAAGGCATCAATGGTCATTCCAACAGGAAGTTGTCCAAAAATTTGAAAATTAATGGTTTCAATAAAACTTAAAGTTTGTCCATCAAACTGGTTGGCAAGCATTGTTGAAGTTTGCCAATAGGTCGTCATTTCGGCAGGGAAGGAAACCAATAGAATGGCATAAGCGACCATTGCAGGGTTAAATGTATTGTAACCCAGACCTCCATAGAGTTGTTTAGCTATGACAATGGCAAAAAACACACCAATAAATGTCAGCCACCAGGGAGCAAGTGGGGGGAGAGCAACCCCAATAATAACTGCGGTTAGTAAAGCGCTTTTGTCGTTGAGATAAACTTTAACAGGTCTCTTTCTAAGATAAAGAATAATCGCCTCAAAACTTAAGGCAAAAATAATGGCCAAAAAAATATTAACTAAAACCCCATAGCCAAAAATATAGGTGGCTGTTAATATGCCTGGTATCATCAATAATGTGACTACCAGCATCATTTTAGATACGGATAAGCCAGGCTTTAAATAGGGAGAGCTTTGAGCTAAAAACATGATGCTTTTATTGATTCCTGTTGGGTTTTAGAGTTATTCTTCTGTCTTTTCTGAGCTGGATCTATTTCGACGACGTTCATTTATTTCATCAATTTTTTTCTGTTGAGCTTCTGTTAAGTTATCAGTATTTTTCTTTTGCGATTGTTGTTGAGCTTTTTTTGCTTTGGAGCGAGCAATTGCTTCTTGAATTAAATCTGCACTACTGGATGCAACTGCTTTAGTTTCATCTGATGGCGTACTACTTTTCTCTTTTTCTTGTTTTGCTTTTTCCGCATCTAATGCTTTCTTTTTAGCCAGCTTTTCTTTTCGTAATCGTGCAGCTTCAGCTTTTGCTGCTTTTGCTTTTTCCAGGCGCTCTTTACGAAACTCATGACGATCACGGGCAATATTAGATTTATTTCGTTCACGCTCATCATCCCAGATTTCTGTTTTAGCGTACCTATAATACTGCACCAAAGGAATATTACTGGGACAGGCATATGAACAACAACCACATTCAATACAGTCAAAAATATTGTAGTCCTGAACTTTTTCCAAATCACGAGCTTTAGCATACCAATACATTTGCTGTGGTAATAATGACATTGGACAGACATCAGAACAACGTGCACAACGAATACAAGGCATAGCAGGAGGAGGTGTTGCTAACTCACCTTTTTCACTGACAAGAATACAGTTAGTGGCTTTGGTTACAGGCGTATCAATGGATGGTAAAGCAAAGCCCATCATTGGACCACCCATAATAATTTTTTCAACTTTATCTTTGTTTAGACCCGCCTGATTCAAAATATCGCGAATGGGTGTACCCAGAGGTACTTCCATATTTTGTGGTTGTTTAACAGCGCCACCTGTTATGGTGACAATTCTTGAAATTAGAGGTTCACCACGATAAACCGCGTGGTAAACAGCAACTGCAGTGGTGACATTATGACAGATAATGCCGATGTTCATAGGCAGTCCCTGAGTTGGAACTTCTCTGCCAGTGAGCATCTGAATTAATTGCTTTTCACCACCTGCAGGATAACGTGTAGGCACTTGTATTACTTCTATTTGAGCTTCAGTGTGGGTGTTATTGTATCCTCTTAGAGAATTTAATAGCGCCTTATATGCTTCTGGTTTATTGTCTTCTATGCCTATTAAACATTTTTTTGCCCCCACTACTTTTTTCATCAGTAAAATACCCAGAATGACTTCTTCTGGACGTCGCTGTATTAAAATATCATCACAAGTAATATAGGGTTCACATTCAGCTGCATTAATAATCAGAGTATCAGTTTGCATTCTTTCTGCAGTACGTAATTTAGCTGCAGCAGGATATAAAGCACCGCCTAGACCAACAATGCCGGCATTAGCAATTTGATCACTGATTTGATGACTGCTTAAATCTGAAATTGTTTGATACAGGGTATCGTCTGAGTCAGAAGAATCACCAATCAGTGGTGAGCACTTGATCCATTGATCATAGCCATCGGTATCAATCACAACACATAGTGCAGATAATCCAGATGGATGGGGAATGAGACGTTCTTCAATTGCAGTCACTGTCCCTGAGCATGATGCATGTACGGGTGCACTGACGGAACCACTTGCATAACCTATAACCTGCCCTTTAAGGACTTTATCACCGACTTTAACAATTGGATCGGCTGGTTGACCAATATGTTGTGATAAAGGGATGATTAATTGTTTTGGAGTTTGAGCCGTTGTGATGGGCTGATGGTTAGAAAGTGATTTTTTTCCTGACAAGTGTATGCCACCAGGAAAAGACCATAAATGACGTACTTTTTCTTTTAGCTTTTGAGCTACGGAAGTCGATAATGATTGACTCATGGTCTGGAATTCTCCGCCAGTACATGATCAATAGTGGTAAAAATACTTTCAGCCTCTCTATTATTGGCATTGTATTGTGGTTCAGGCCAACGCCAGTTCTTCAATGTTTGTTTTACTGGAATCATTTCAATGCAGTCAACAGGGCAAGGTGCAATACAGAGCTCACAACCAGTACACTCACTTTCTATTACTGTGTGCATTTGTTTTGCCGCACCGAGAATGGCATCGACAGGACATGCTTGAATACAAAGGGTACAACCAATGCAGGTTTCTTCAATAATGACTGCAACAATCGGCCCCTGAACAACTGCTTCGTCCTCACCCAGAGGCAATACCTCAACATCTAATAAATCTGCTAATGATTGTACTAAATTTTCACCACCAGGAGGACAAAGGTTAATTTGTGCTTCACCTGCAGCAATTGCTTCAGCATAAGGGCGACAACCTGCAAAGGAACATTGTCCACATTGAGTTTGCGGCAGTAAGGCGTCAATTTGTTCAACAACTGGACTGGATTCTACTTTGAATACCACCGCTGCGAGTCCTAAAACCATACCAAAGAATGAGGCGAGCACAATGAGTGCAATAATTCCAGAAAGCATTAGTTTAATCCCTTATCAAGACCAGTAAAGCCAAGAAAAGCGATTGACATTAATCCAGCAGTAATCAAACCAATGGGAGCACCCTGAAAAACTTCAGGTACATCAGCTGCTGCGAGACGTTCGCGAATGGAAGCAAACAGGATCATGACCAAAGAAAAACCAACGGCAGCCCCGAAACCAAATAAAATGGACTCAAAAAAGCCATAACCTGTTTGAACATTCAATAAAGCAACACCTAATACAGCACAATTTGTGGTAATAAGAGGTAAGAACATGCCAAGAACCTGATACAACATTGGACTAGTTTTATGAACCATCATTTCAGTAAAATTAACCACTGCAGCAATGACCATAATAAATGCAATTGTTCTGAGATATTCTATTCCCAGAGGAATTAAAATATATTGATTGACCAGATAGCTTGAAGCAGAAGACAGAGTCAATACAAAGGTAGTGGCTAGAGCCATACCGGTAGCCACTTCTAATTTTCGTGAAGACCCCATGAAGGGGCAAAGTCCCAGAAATTTAACCAGAACAAAATTATTCACAAAAATAGTGGAAATTAATAATAAAAAGTATTCACTCATATTGTTTCGTCAGTATGCCAGCTTATTTAACTTTCATTCCAGGTTGCGCGCCTTTATCCTGATCACCTTCAGGATTCAATATCCATAAGTCCTCTCCTCCTGGGCCAGCAGCAAGTACCATGCCCTCAGAAACACCAAAACGCATTTTTCTAGGAGCAAGATTTGCGACCATAACGGTGAGCTTACCCTCTAGATCCTCTGGGGCATAAGCTGATTTAATGCCTGCAAAGACATTTCGAGTTTCACCACCCAGATCCAGAGTTAACTGCAATAACTTATCTGCTTTCTCAACATGCTCTGCTTTAATTATTTTGGCAATACGCAAGTCAATTTTAGCAAAGTCTTCAAAAGAAATCGTATCGCTAATGGGATCGGCCTGTATGTGTTTCGGGTCACTTTCACTAACAATTGGTTCATGGGGTGGAGTGTTTGAATCCGTCTTGTCAGAGATCTTCTGTTTTTTCTTAGGCTCTTCTTCCGATGAATCCTCAACGGTTAAGCCTTCTTTAGATGCATCAACCATGGCTTGAACTTTATCTTCTTCAATTCGCATCATGAGAGGCTTGAATTTTTTGATTTCATGTCCCGTGAGTGGTGTTTGAACATCTTGCCATTTCATTTTCTCAATATTCAAAAAGTCACATGTTTTTTCTGCCATAACAGGTAAAACAGGACTGAGATAAATCATTAATTGACGGAACAAGTTTAATCCCATACTGCAAACATCATGCACTTCCTGTTCACGACCTTCTTCTTTAATCGCTTGCCAGGGTTTTTTCTCATCAATGTATTGGTTAGCCAGATCGGCTAAAGCCATAATTTCACGGATAGCTTTGCTGAATTCACGTGCTTCGTAATGAGCAGCAATCGAATCAGATGCCTGAGCAAATTGTTCAAACAATTCAGGCTCATTGATGTTTTCAGATAAGGTCGAATTAAATTTCTTTTTAACAAAGCCTGCACATCGACTGGCTATATTAACCACTTTACCCACTAAATCAGAATTAACTCGTAAACGGAAGTCTTCAAGATTTAAATCCAGATCGGTTACACCACTGCCTAATTTGGCTGAGAAATAGTAGCGCAAGTATTCTGGGTTCAATTCATCTAAATAAGTTCGGGCCTTAATAAAAGTACCACGAGACTTAGACATTTTCTTTCCATCAACGGTTAAGAAACCATGGGAAAAAATAGCGGTCGGAGTTCTAAAACCTGAGCCATGTAACATAGCAGGCCAAAACAAACCATGGAAATAAACAATGTCCTTGCCGATAAAGTGATACAGTTCAGTCTCGCTATCTGCTTCCCAAAAAGAATCAAAATCAATACCTTTTTTATCACAAAGGTTCTTAAAACTGGCAATATAACCAATTGGGGCATCTAACCAAACATAAAAGAATTTGTTTTCAGTGTTTGGTATTTCAAAACCAAAGTAGGGTGCGTCTCGGGAAATATCCCATTCCTGCAAACCCGCCTCAAACCATTCCTGTAGCTTATTATTAATTTCATCTTGTAAATGGCCAGAGCCAGTCCATTCTTTGAGCATGGCTTCAAAATCAGGTAGTTTAAAGAAATAGTGTTCTGAATCTTTTTCAATTGGTTTAGCACCAGAGACAACAGATACCGCATTTTTTAATTCAGTTGTGCTATAGGTTGCACCGCAAGATTCGCAATTATCACCATATTGATCTTCTGCACCACATTTTGGACAGGTCCCTTTAATAAAACGATCAGGTAAAAACATTTCTTTTTCAGGATCATAAGCCTGAGAAATAGTTCGTTTGCTGATATGGCCGGCATCATTAAGGCGGTTATAAATTGTTTCCGCAAAAAAACGGTTTTCTGGGGTATGGGTACTATGAAAATTATCAAACTGGACAGCAAAATCTTTAAAATCTGCCTGATGTTCTTCACTGGTATCACTGATCAACTGTTCTGGTGTAATGCCCTCTGATTGAGCACGTAGCATAATGGGGGTGCCATGAGCATCATCAGCACAAACATAGTAGCATTCATGGCCTTGCATTTTTTGAAAACGCACCCATATATCTGTCTGAATGTATTCAACAAGATGTCCCAAATGGATTGAACCATTGGCATAAGGTAATGCACTAGTGACCAGAATTTTTCTTTTATTAGAATTTGAGTTACCAGAGTCATTGTTACCAGAGTGTGCTTGTGTTGCCATTACTTGAACTGCCCGCAGATTGAGTTGAAAAATTAAACAGGGTATCTTAACAATTATACGGGTTCCTACTCAAGTGTAGTAGGAGAACCAACAATTTTTAGAAGTAATTTGGATTCATTTGAGTAATTACTAAAAGTCTGTATAATAACATACTAATTTACTCAAGAATTTATCTGTTTCAGAAATAATATAGCTGGAGTTTTTAAACATGGCAAGTGTTGAACAAGTTGAAGAAAAGTTAAAAGAATTTATTGACCCTTATCTGGAAAGTGATTTAGTTTCTGCTCACTGCATAAAAAATACGCAGGTTGAAGGCTCAAAAGCTATTGTTGATATTGAGTTGGGCTTCCCGCATAAAGGATATGAACAAGAATTAAGCGAAAAATTAACGACTTTATTAAAAGAAGTTGATGGTATTGATGATGCACAAATCAATGTCAGTAGTAAGATTGTTGTTCATGCTGTACAAAAAGGTGTTCAACCAATTCAAGGCGTAAAAAATATTGTTGCTGTGGCTTCAGGTAAAGGTGGTGTTGGTAAATCAACGACGACTGTTAACATTGCTCTGGCTTTGGCAGCTGAAGGTGCACGTGTAGGTGTCCTTGATGCAGATATCTATGGTCCAAGTATGCCAAGAATGTTGGGTATTACAGGTAAACCTGAATCTGCAGATGGTCAATCTCTGGAACCTATGCTTAATTATGGTATTCAAACCATGTCTATTGGCTTCCTGGTCGATGATGATACCCCAATGATTTGGCGTGGCCCAATGGTGACCCAGGCTCTGGAGCAATTATTTAAGGATACACGCTGGAAAGACGTTGATTATCTGGTTGTGGATTTACCACCAGGTACGGGTGATGTGCAATTAACTTTGGCTCAAAAAATTCCAGTCAGTGGTGCAGTTATAGTAACAACACCTCAGGATATTGCTTTATTGGATGCTCGTAAGGGCTTAAAAATGTTTGAAAAAGTGAATGTTCCTGTCTTGGGTGTGGTAGAAAATATGTCTATCCATATTTGTAGCAATTGTAATCATGAAGAACGCATCTTTGGTGAAGGTGGTGGTCAGCGTATGTCTGAAGAAGAAAATGTGGCTTTATTAGGTGCATTGCCTCTGGACATGAGTATTCGTCAGCAAGCAGATGATGGTAAGCCAACTGTTTTTTCTGAACCTGAAAGCCGTATTACTGAATTGTATACTGATATTGCACGTAAAATTGGTGCAAAATTAGCACTGAAAGCACGTGACTACAGTAATAAGTTCCCTAAGATTGTGATTAAGAATGACTAAAATGCTATAAATTTTAGCTTCATTTATGAAAAAGCTGGTTGCAGAAATGCCTCCAGCTTTTTTTTGTTTCATATAAATGTAATTTTATTTCAATTTGTCATATAAATGTCATAATTATGGTGTGTAATATTATGAGGAGGCTAAGGACCACTCAGAGGAGTAAAAATGCCACAGAAAAAAATATTACTAGTTGAAGATGAACTTGCTATTCGAGAAATGATGAAATTTGCTTTTTTTAAAAGCGATTACGTATTGCTTGAAGCTGAAGATGCAGAATCGGCTCAGGTGATGATTATGAAAGAACAACCCGACCTTATTTTACTTGATTGGATGCTGCCAGGTATTAGCGGACTTGAATTGGCCCAACGTCTTAAAAAAGAAGAGTCTAGTAAAGAAATTCCCATTATTATGTTGACTGCTCGTGGTGAAGAAAATGATCGTATACGTGGTCTGGATGCAGGAGCGGATGACTATGTAACGAAACCATTTTCCCCCAGAGAATTAATGGCTCGAATTAAAGCTGTACTAAGGCGAACAACTCCTGAACAGGAAGGTATTCTGGAAGTCGGTGGAATTCGTATGGATAGCGTAAAACACCGTTTGTCTGTCTCAGACAAGCAATTTGAATTAGGTCCAACAGAATATAAATTATTGCATTTTTTTATGACTCATCCTGAAAGAGTCTATAACAGAAGTCAATTACTGGATCGGGTCTGGGGTGGAGATGTCTATATTGAAGAGCGTACGGTGGATGTTCATATCCGACGTTTGAGAAAAGTGTTAACTGAATTTAACGTAGAACACTTAATTCAAACTGTACGTGGAGCGGGATACCGCTTCTCAACAGAATAAGTCGAACAAATGAGTCAAGATAAGTCTTATTTCTTCAACGAAATTATCTGGATTACTATAGGTCTTATTGGCTTGCTTCTCTTGGGGTATGCCATAGGAAGCCCCTGGTTTTTATTTTCTCTTGGCTTATTAGCCTATATTTTCTGGCATCTTCGACAATTAACTCGTTTAATTCACTGGTTATCTAAGAATGAATTGGACATGCCACCTGATGCTGGTGGTTTTTGGGGAGATATTTTTCGTCATCTGTATCGGATTCAACGTCACAACCGACATCGCCAGGAAAAACTAATGGTGGTATTGAATCGTTATAAAGAATCTACAGAGGCTATGCCTGATGCAACAATTATTCTCGGTCGAAACTGGGAAATAGAATGGTTTAACTCAAAATGTATTAACTATTTTGGTTTGAAGAAAAAACAGGATGTTGGCCAAATACTGACAAATTTAATACGAAGTCCCGTTTTATTAGCGTTTATTGAAAGTCATAACTCTAACACTTCTGATACAAATAAACTGGAACAGCAATCAACGCTTGAGATCCCTTCTCCAGATAATGAAAAAATGCTATCAATTCGCTTGATTCCCTATGGCAAAAAATATCTTTTGATAGCTCGTGATGTCAGTAGCATACAGAAACTCAAAACCATGAGAAGAGACTTTGTAGCAAATGTCTCTCATGAGTTGAGAACACCATTAACTGTGATCTCTGGATATCTTGAAACCCTGGATGAACATTTAAAAGATGAACCGGTTTATGCAAATTCGATTCAATTAATGCAACAGCAATCCAATCGTATGTGTCATATTGTGGAAGATCTTTTACTGCTTTCAACAATAGAAAGTAATGAGCAACGTACTCTAAAAAATGATTTTATTGATATGAGTGCTCTTATTATGATGCTAAAAAAAGAAGCACTTGTTTTGAGTAATGGGAAACACACAGTTGAAGCAACAGCATCTGATATAAAATGGCTTCAAGGTGATTACAATGAGTTGCAAAGTGCTTTTTCAAATTTAGTGAGTAATGCTATTCGTTATACTCCAGAAGGCGGTGATATTGTCATAAGATGGTTTGTTGATGAAAATCAAAATGGCTGCTTTGAAGTTCAGGACAATGGTGAAGGAATTGCTGAACATCATGTTAAACGTTTGACTGAACGGTTTTATCGAGTGGATGTTGGGCGTTCTAGAGACAAAGGTGGTACTGGTCTTGGTTTGGCGATTGTTAAACATGTGGTTAATCATCATCAAGGAAAATTAATTATCAATAGTAAAATCGGTGTGGGTTCAGTTTTTAGTTGTCAATTTCCATCTGAGATGTTGAAAAAGAATAATAAATAATGAGTTTTGATATTTTTCACATCATTAAAGACAAAGGATTATTTTTTATAATCTGTGTTCTATTGGTTAATAGTTTCTTATTTGATAATGCCCTGGCTATTGCCAATAACTTGCCAAAAAATGAATCTGATGTTGCTTTAATGACCCATTTAAATTTACCTGTTTACCAAAAAGTGAGTGGTGTTTCAGGAAATTTATCAAGTGTTGGTTCAGATACTTTGGCTAATCTAATGACATTGTGGGCCGAAGAATATAAGCGAATTTATCCAAATGTTAATATTCAAATTCAGGCTTCCGGATCATCCACAGCACCTCCGGCACTAACCGAAGGGACTTCAAATCTAGGACCTATGAGCCGTAAAATGAAGTCAAAAGAAATTGCTGCGTTTGAAAATAAATATGCTTATAAACCGATTGCTATTCCAGTCGCCATTGATGCTCTAGCCATTTATGTGAATAAAGATAATCCCATAAAAGGTTTAAGTTTGTCTCAAGTTGATGCAATTTTTTCTTCAACAAGAAAATGTGGCAATAAACTGGCTCTTAAGACCTGGGGAGATATGGGGTTAACTGGTGCCTGGGCTTCAAAAGGACTCCAACTTTATGGTAGAAACTCAGTTTCTGGAACCTATGGTTACTTTAAAAAAGAAGCTTTATGTCAAGGTGATTTTAAAAATAATGTGAATGAACAGCCGGGGTCAGCATCAGTTGTTCAATCAATAACAAGCTCTATCAATGGTATTGGTTACTCAGGAATTGGTTATAGAACATCAGGTGTTAAATTAGTACCTTTAACAAAGAAAATTGGCCAACCTTATATTTCTGCCACAATTGAAAATTCAGTTATGGGGGAATACCCACTATCCAGATTTCTATATCTTTATATTAATAAAAAGCCGAATAAATCACTACAACCACTAGAAAAAGAATTTATTAAAATGATCCTTTCACAAAAAGGACAAGAGATCGTTGTTAAGGATGGTTATATTCCTTTGCCAGATAATGTTATTCAAAATGTATTAAAAATAATTGAATAACAATAATTCTCATTTGATTATGTAAGAAAATACATAGATTGCATGATGAAGATATTATTTCAAGAGAAGATAAAAAAGGAGGCTAAGACCTCCTTTTTTGTGTTTCATCCCTTCTTATATTCATTCGCTTTTGTCATAAATAAGGTTTTGGACTCATTTATGTCACATATATGTCATATAACTGTAATATAATGTTGATTCCTTATTAACCGTATTCTGTTCGCCAATTACTATATGACTTGATATGTTTCATACATGAAAGAAAACTCTTCAAAAATACAATCTGGCAAAAATGTTTTATTACCAGCTGAGCATCCTAAGCGAGTTCATCACTGGAATTTTAGAGTGCTTAAAGACAAGTGGGCTCGATACGTTGTCACTATCGGAGGGAATTCAGTTATTGTTGCTATCCTTCTGATATTCTTTTATTTGATATATGAAACAGCTCCTTTGCTTAAAGGTGCTGATATTGAAATTTTGGCCAATTATTCTCTTAACTCTAATATTGATAATGAACAACAGAAATTAAATATTGGTAAAGAAAGCTATTATGCACTTGAAGAGCAAGGTGAAATTGCCGCTAAATTTGATCGTGTTTCAGGTCATATCACTTTTTTTGAAACTAAAACAGGACAAATAAAAAAAGAGTATCAACTTGCTATTCCAACAGGAGAAGCTATCAGCAGTTTTTATGCAGCTGATCCCGAGAGTGGAGTCGTGGCTTATGGTTTAAGCAATGGTCAGGTGATGATTCTCAAACATGGATACATCATTTCTTATCATGAAGAGCAGCGATTGATTACACCTGAAGTGATGTTTCCTATGGGTGAAATACCTTTAGTCATGGATTCTTTAGAACAACGAATTAAACACATAGCATTTCAACAAAATGATGAAGAGACAACGATTGTTGCTTTAACACAGGATAAACGTCTGTTGTTGAGTCATTATATAAACACTTCTCCTTTGATTTATAGTGATCAATTTTACCTAAACAATGAGACTGTTTTAGCAAAAGACCAAAGCCATCTTAAACGAATAGACTCTAAAATTCGTTTAAGTGAATTCTCGACCAATGGTACGATAAAACAATTATTATTCAATAAAGCACAGACTCAGTTCATAATTTTCTATATTGATGAGACAGGGCGTAGTGTGCTTGATGTCTTTTCTATAAAAGATAAAAAACAGCCAAAATTAATTCAACAACTAATTTTGGATGAACTATCCAATCCAGTGACAACAATAAGCTATTTGACAGGTGATATTTCTATTTTAGTGGGACAGAAAAATGGAAGAATTTCTCAATGGTTTCCTATCAAACAGGATGACGGTCCTTCACAGTTTAAAGCTATTCGTGAATTTAATGAGCAACAAGCCCCAATTATTCAAATTGTATCTGAAGTGCAGCGCAAAGGATTTGTTGCAGTTGATAAACAAGGGGTTATTGGAATTTATCATACAACAGCTGAAAAAAATTTATTACTTGAACAAATTTCACAAAAAGAACTATCTCAAATTGCTCTATCACCACGTGCGAATTATTTGTTAACTTTGGATAATGACTTTAATGCTATCTTCTGGGCTGTGGATAATGAGCACCCGGAAATTTCATGGCACTCAATATGGAATAAAGTTTGGTACGAAAGTTATTCCCAGGCTGAATATATCTGGCAGTCTTCTTCAGCCAGTAATGATTTTGAACCAAAATTTAGTTTAAGTCCGCTCGTTTTTGGTACTCTAAAAGCAGCATTTTATGCGATGTTATTTGCTATCCCACTGGCTATAATGGGAGCGATTTATACGGCTTATTTTATGTCTTCTAAAGCGAGAGGTTTTGTGAAACCGTCCATTGAAATAATGGAGGCGTTGCCAACGGTGATTTTAGGTTTTCTGGCAGGCTTATGGTTAGCACCACTTGTTGAAAATAATTTACCCGCTGTTTTTAGTTTACTCCTGGTTTTACCTGTCTCAGTTCTAATGATTGCATGGATATGGCATTTATTACCTCAATCAGTACGTCAAGAAATACCAGATGGTTGGGAAGCATTTATACTACTACCTATTATAATCCTGGCAACATGGGGTACGTTTGCACTTTCATTACCGATGGAAAAGCTTTTTTTTGATGGTGATATGCAAAGTTGGATCAGTAACGAATTGGGCGTAGGGTTTAATCAACGTAATGCTATTGTGGTTGGAATTGCAATGGGGTTTGCAGTGATACCAACTATTTTTTCTATTACAGAAGATGCTATTTTTAGTGTACCTAAACATTTAACCCTAGGTTCTTTGGCACTGGGTGCTACTCGTTGGCAAACACTCATTAATGTCGTTATTTTAACGGCAAGTCCTGCTATTTTTTCGGCAGTTATGATTGGGTGTGGTCGAGCCATAGGAGAAACTATGATTGTTTTAATGGCGACTGGAAATACTCCCGTAATGGATTTTAATCTCTTTGAAGGAATGAGAACTTTATCTGCTAATATTGCGATTGAAATACCCGAATCGGAAGTGGCCAGTAGTCATTTTAGAATATTATTTCTGGCGGCTCTTATTTTATTTATATTTACCTTTATGTTTAATACGATTGCTGAATTGATTCGTCAACGTTTGCGTCAGAAATACAGCAGTTTATAGTGAATCATACTTTAATTTAGAGCTATCAATGAAATTTGCATGAATATATTGTCTAAACTTACAAGTTGGTTTAACTCGGGGATACCCTGGGTATGGCTTAATGCAGCAGCAGTGAGTGTCAGTCTAATTATGGTTTTCGGGTTGCTTGGACTGATTGCATATAACGGCTTAGGGCATTTCTGGCCAGCGAGTTTAATGGAAGCTGAACTGGTTGATGGACAGAATAAAACGGTTTTGATCGGTGAAATTCGAGAAATAAAAACGGTACCAGCACAACAGATCAGAGATTCAGGTATCGAATTGCCTAAAGAAACTCAGTGGGTAAACCGCTTGTTAATCAAACAGGGGAATCGTGATATTTATGGCTTAGACTTTCGCCGAGTACTTGAGCGTGATGTGATGAATATACAATACCCTAAAGAGCTTGTCGTTATTGAACGCAGAGAATGGGGTAATCTATATGGCCGACTTATAGGTTTAAAAGAAAATGATCAAATTATCCAGGTGGATGAACCTTATAATGAAGCACTATCACGTCTTGAAACAGTACTTGAATTGCATCAACAGGCTAAAAATATATCAGTTAATGATATTGGTGCTATTAATTACAACATCGAAAAACTTCGCTTAAAAGAAAAAAAACTGCATTTGGAACATTATTCAATAGCAGCAGACTTACTTAGTCAAAAACGACTGCATATTGAAGAACAGCGCCAGTCTTTGAATCAAACGTTCATTCAGTTACAGACAAAGATACAAACGCTTAATGAAAAAATGTCATCCGATGTTATTTTGATACGCCTTGCATCAGATCAGACAATTGAAGTGCCATTAGAAAACATTGTGCAGATCTATAAGCCCAATGATATGAGCACAGTACAAAAAATAACTCATTATTTACACCAGTTTTGGTCTTTTATTAGTGATGAGCCTCGTGAAGCAAATACTGAAGGAGGGATTTTCCCCGCTATATTTGGTACTGTTTTAATGGTTATTATTATGAGTGTTATGGTGACACCTTTAGGGGTTATTGCAGCCATTTATTTACATGAATATGCAACTCAGGGCACATTAGTTAGAATTATTCGTATCGCGGTGAATAATCTTGCAGGTGTTCCTTCTATTGTTTATGGCGTTTTTGGTTTGGGATTTTTTGTCTATTTTATTGGTGGTTCAATTGATGATTTATTTTATCCTGAAGCATCGCCTGCACCTGTTTATGGTACTCCAGGTTTATTATGGGCCTCTATTACACTCGCTTTGCTGACGCTTCCTGTGGTTATTATTACTACGGAAGAAGGACTTTCTCGAATCCCTTCTGCCATTCGAGAAGGGAGTCTTGCATTAGGTGCAACCAAGATTGAAACCCTATGGCATACGGTATTACCTATGGTCACTCCAGCCATGTTTACAGGTTTAATTCTAGCGGTTGCACGTGCGGCAGGAGAAGTTGCGCCATTGATGTTAGTCGGTGTGGTTAAACTGGCACCGGCACTGGCATTGGATAGTAATTATCCTTTTCTACATCTTGAAAGAAAGTTTATGCATCTGGGATTTCATATTTATGATGTTGGTTTTCAAAGTCCTAATGTAGAAGCTGCAAGACCTTTAGTTTATGCAACTGCATTATTACTGGTATTAGTTATTATCATTCTAAACTTCACAGCTATTGTTGTTCGGAATCGATTGAGAGAGAAATATAAAGGACTGGAAGGCTAATAGTTTGATTACGAATATAATGACATTTGATCAAAAAGACGTTGCAATTACAGTAAAAGAGCTTAGTTTACAATATGCAGCTAAACAAGCACTTATGGATATCAGTCTGCAAATTCCTGAGAATAAAGTCACTGCATTTATTGGTCCCAGTGGTTGTGGTAAGTCAACTTTATTACGTTGTTTTAATCGAATGAATGACTTGATTGATATCTGTAAAGTACAAGGTGAAATTATTATTGATAAGCAGGATATTTATCATAAGTCTGTTAATGTCGCTGATCTCAGACGTAAGGTTGGTATGGTTTTTCAGCGTCCAAACCCCTTTCCAAAAAGTATTTATGAGAATGTGGCTTATGGGTTAAGATTACAGGGTGTAAAAAATCGTCTTTTACTGGATGAAGTTGTTGAAAAATCTTTGCGCGATGCTGCTTTATGGGATGAAGTCAAAGATAGGTTAGATGAAAATGCTTTGGCTTTATCTGGTGGTCAACAGCAGCGTTTGGTTATTGCCAGAGCAATTGCTATAGAGCCAGAAATACTTTTGCTAGATGAGCCTGCTTCAGCGCTTGATCCAACATCAACGCTTAAAATTGAAGAACTTATTTATGAGTTAAAACAGACTTATACCATTGTTATTGTTACCCATAATATGCAACAGGCAGGAAGGGTTTCAGATTATACTGCGTTTATGGATACAGGAAAAATGGTTGAATTTTCTGAAACACGAACTATCTTTACTAATCCAAAAGACAGGCAAACTGAAGATTATATTACGGGTCGCTATGGCTAAAATGCTAAATCTAAGGCATCAAACAATTTACACAATAGAAATACAAAAAAAGAGCTGAGATAGTTATGGATAATTCCAGAATGGGCAAGCATATTTCACAGCAATTCAGTGATGAGCTTGAGGAAATTAAAAATCATCTGTTGACCATGGGTGGGCTGGTTGAACAGCAACTTGAAAAAGCATCTATTGCTTTGATTGAGGGTGATACTAAACTGGCCAATGAGGTTTTTAAAGAGGGTGGTCAGGTGAATGCTCTTGAAAAAATGATTGATGAAGAAAGTGCTCAGTGTCTTGCTCGCCGCCAACCTGCCGCAGGTGATTTACGTTTGATAGTGACCGTTATTAAAGCCGTCAATGATATCGAGCGTGTAGGGGATCAGGCCGAGAGATTAGCTCGATTTGCTACGCAATTAGCAGAACATCCTCGTCCTAAGAATAATTATCATGAAGTCTATCAATTAGCGCAACACGTACAGAGTATGTTTCATGACTCTTTGGACGCCTTTGCCCGTGTAGATGAAAAATTAGCGAGAAAAGTGATCAATGAAGATGTTAATGTGGATCATGAATATGAAGCCATAATGCGCCAACACATTACCTATATGATGGAAGATCCGCGTTCAATTAACAGCTCTTTAGATGTTTTATGGGCAATACGTGCTCTGGAGAGAGTGGGGGATCATGCCTGTAATCTCTGTGAATATCTGGTGTATCTGGTGAAAGGAGAGGATATTCGTCATAGTGAAATACCACAACTTTAGTATATCCCAGATTAAATAAATCATTAACAATAGCTTAACTTGTTTTTCTGCTCTATCACATGGATAATAGTCACCCAAAATATTAACCTAAGCATACTATTATGAGTGTTCTATTATGAGTATTAAATCCGATCACTGGATCCGTTCTATGGCAGAAAACGAAGGGATGATTGAACCCTTTGAACGTAATCAGGTTAAAGAGTCCAATGGTGAGAGAATTGTCTCGTATGGTACTTCAAGCTATGGTTATGATGTTCGCTGTTCAAGAGAGTTTAAAATCTTCACCAATATAAATTCTGCAATTGTTGATCCTAAAGATTTTGATGATAATAGTTTTGTTGATGTTGAATCAGATGTTTGTATTATCCCGCCAAATTCATTTGCTCTGGCAAGAACCGTGGAATACTTCCGTATCCCAAGAAAAGTATTAACAGTCTGTCTTGGTAAATCAACTTATGCACGTTGCGGTATTATTGTTAATGTGACGCCTTTAGAACCTGAATGGGAAGGTCATGTGACACTGGAATTTTCTAATACCACCCCATTACCTGCAAAAATCTATGCCAATGAAGGTGTTGCTCAAATGTTATTTTTTGAGTCTGATGAAGAGTGTGATGTTTCCTATAAAGATAAAAATGGCAAATACCAGGGTCAAACTGGGGTTGTGACTCCTAGAACATAAAACTGGAAATTCTATTTTATGAATAACTCAATTACTATCAGTATTACTTTTTCATTTAAGGGTGATACCTTTACTCCTTCGCTTAAAATTGATCTGGATGCCATGATGAAACGTTGGAATGGGGCAATGATAGGAAATGAACTGGAATCAATTTATCCTCACCTGGCAGCAAGTATCAATATTGATACTTACTCCTATGCTTATGAAGTCATGCAAGCGAGTGAACCAGAATTTTCTGAGCCAACAGGTTTGGCTGAAAAACATCTCAAAGAAACACACTTTAATTTTCAAACTTTTTATGATGATTGGCTATACCATAAAAACCTCCTTATTATTCAGGAGATCGCTGAATCACGATTGGGAATCACTGAGCTTGATCAACAACCTAAACTCAGAGATGCCTTATTTGAAGCGTTGGAAGCAGGTAGAAAAGTACAATAGGTCTTAGCTATTTTATTTATGGCTGAATATTATGGAATGACGCTTGTTACTGAAAGAGTGGAAAACAAAGAAGAACTGGATTTCTTAATGGTATTAAATCAATTTAAAAACTAAACAATGAGTTAGTTTCTGCTCATACCTTCCTGATAAGAAATTAAAGTGGATATAAATGTGGGTTTACCTTCTTCTTCCTGGATAATTTTTACTGGTAAAAAATTGAGTTCAGGTGCACACCAAAGAGTGATGTTCTTTTCTTTTTTATAGCGCTTGTGTTGAATCTTTAATGCTTTGTAACTACCCAATGAGGTGTATACACGCTCCTCGCCCATTAATTCAAAATAATATTCTTTCAATTTTCCGCCATCAGCGACATGGACACTAAAGTTATCCTCTGGATTACTTGCCAGTTTAAGCATTAGAGAAAGCTGGTAAGAGAGCTTATCAACCGTTTGTTGAGGAACAGACATGCTCCATTTACTCTTCTTATGGATATGATGGTTTGTGACTTCTTGTTGTTTCCAGTCGAAACTGAGTTCAACGTGACGATGAGTTTTGTTATTCCTAACTTGTTGATAATTATAATGAAAAGGTTGAATATGACCATCAATAATTAAGCCTTCACTTTGCTCATCCCGAGTTTCATCTTTTTTGAAAGCAAGTAAACCGATGGGCATAGAATAAGACTTAAAATGATAAGCTTGTTCTTTCTGGCTACTAGGTGTCTTATTATCGGGGTGTCTATTTTCTAGTTTACCAATACTGAGGGAGTTCGTAACATTGATTCCTTCTAGCCCCATTGCAGTAATCATATAGGTGGCCACAAAAGGTTTCAGCTGATGTTGAATAGGCTCATCAGCGCTAATGGATTTTATTGATGACATATTGGCCATCATGATAACCAATAAGACTATGGATATTTTAGGTAACATTGAATAATCTTTTGTTATTTTATGATTCAGCACTGAATTCAAGTATTAACACTTATCTCAGTGAACAGCTGATTTATCAAAAATAACCTGATTATCGATTAATTGCAAACGACCTTGGGAAAACCACTGAATAACTTGAGGATAGGCAATGTGTTCCTGCACTAAAACTCTTTCTGCCAGACTACTTTCTGTATCATTTTTAAGAATAGGAACCTTTTTTTGTAAAATAACAGGTCCTCCATCCAGTTCAGCACTGACATAGTGAATACTGAGGCCATGCTCACTGTCACCAGCCTCTAAAGCGCGTTTATGAGTATGAAGACCACGGTATTTGGGTAGCAATGAGGGGTGGATATTAATCATTTTGCCATAAAAATGATTAACAAAATCATCTGTTAAAATACGCATAAAGCCAGCTAAAACGATGAGTTCAGGTTGATATTTTTCAATGCAACGAGTCAATTCAGCATCAAAGCTTTCTCGATTGTCATATTGGTTATGATCAATGATTTCTGTCGGTATAGCTGCTTTTTTAGCTCGCTCGATACCATAGGCATCGGGCTTATTACAAATGACGGCACAAATCTTTGCATTGAGTGTTTTATCTTCAATACGATCGATGATTGTTTGTAAGTTACTTCCGCCACCAGAAACAAGAACGACAATCGGTAATGGTTGTTCTTTATTCATTCTTTTAGTCAGAGATCAGGACGCTGGGTGTTTCATCAGTGCTGGCTTCAATTGTGCCCAGAGTGAAGACTGTTTCACCTTGTTGTTGAAGAAAATCAATGGTTTTCTGTTGATTTTCTGGTGAAACCACGACAACCATACCAATACCGCAATTAAATGTACGATACATTTCTGTGGCTTCAATATTTCCCTGTTCTTGTAACCAGTCAAAGACTTGTGGTCTTGACCAGCTCTTACCATCAATTTTTGCTGTGGTGTTTGCAGGCATCACACGTGGTAGATTTTCCAGTAAACCGCCGCCGGTTACATGACAAAGTGAAAGGATTTCAACCTCTTTCGCTAAAGCCAGGAGTGATTTAACATAAATACGAGTAGGTTCTAATAGTCGGTTACCCAGAGTGTCACCATCAAAATCACTGTTTAAATCAGCACCAGAAACTTCAATTACCTTACGAATAAGAGAATAACCATTAGAATGTGGCCCACTGGATGCCAGGCCTAATAAAACATCACCTTCTTTAACTTTTGAACCATCAATGATTTGGTCTTTTTCAACGATACCAACACAAAAACCAGCTAAGTCATAATCTTCGTCTTCGTACATTCCTGGCATTTCAGCAGTTTCGCCACCAGTGAGTGCACAACCTGACTGTATGCAGCCTTCACTGATGCCTTTGATGACATCAGTGGCAGTATCAACATCCAATTTTCCCGTTGCATAATAATCTAAGAAAAATAGTGGTTCAGCACCTGCTACGATTAGATCATTGGAACACATAGCCACTAAGTCGATGCCAATGGTATCGTGTTTACCTATCATTAAGGCCAG
>JAPHSW010000095.1 GCA_026196615.1 Gammaproteobacteria bacterium
GGCACTGATCTTGTCAATGAATCACTTGAAAAGATCATCTCTAAAACTGCCGGCAACGCAGATAAAGCAGGTATTTTTAATAATGCAGCTCAAGTATGGAACCACACATTTTACTGGAATTGCCTAAGTCCAAATGGTGGTGGTGAGCCAACAGGTGCTATCGCTGATGCAATCACTTCAACTTTTGGTTCTTTTGACAAGTTTAAAGAAGATTTCACAGCAGCTTGTGTCACTAATTTTGGTTCTGGCTGGACCTGGCTTGTTAAAAACAGTTCCGGTGCCCTGGAAATTGTTAAGACATCAAATGCTGGATGCCCTTTAACTGATGGACAAACTCCTGTCATGACCTGTGATGTGTGGGAACACGCATATTATATTGACTATCGTAATGCTCGTCCTAACTACGTTGGCGCATTCTGGAATCTGGTTAACTGGGATTTTGTTAACAGCAACCTTTAATTCCAAATCAAAGGTAGCAATTTTGACTAAACTATTCCTGGCAATTTCCAGAAATAGTTTAGTCAAATTGAGATACCGTGCTTCCTACCCAATTATTATTCTGTGCTATAGTTGTATCAAGATCTAAAAATATAACTGGTATAAACATGGCGCATTACAATCTTATTTTTCAGGGAAAAATTGTTGATGGAGCTTCACTTGATGAAGTGAAAAGCAATGTTGCTCGATTATTTAAAGCTGATGCAGCAAAAACAGCCGCTTTATTCTCCGGCAAAACAATTATTATCAAAAAAAATCTAGATACCGAATCCACAAAAAAATATCTGGCAATAATGAAAAAAGCCGGTGCTGTGATTCAGGCTGTTAAAGTTGAAGAAGAAACTTCAACAAACAATATATCTTCCACAGCAAACAGTACTCCTACCGAAAGTAAGGCATCAAATAACCCTGATACTAACGAGGACACTAAAGAACCTCCTCAAAAAACATTATCAAGTGGTCTCAGCGCTGGCCTGGCTTCTCTTACTAATTACAATAAACCTAAAGAACAGCCACCAGAACCACCTGCACCTGCACCTGCACCTGCACCTGAAAATATTAGTAATAATGATTCCAGCTTGCAACTTGCCCCAGTAGGGTCTGAAATCCCAACTCAACCAAGCAATGATGAGACAGTTGAAATACCAGATATTAGCCACCTCACCATGTCTGATGCTGAAACAGGTTCCTTAGAAGAGTTTGCACAACAAGTGGAAGCCGTTGAATTACCTGATATTGATAACTTAACCATGAGTGAAGCCAATACTGGCAGTATGGAAGAGTTTGCAAAGCCTGTAGTTCCCGTTGAACTACCCGATATCAGTGAACTGGATGTAGCTGAACAGGACAGTACTCCTCTTTCCGCCGATACTCCCAAAGTTGCACCTATAGTCATCCCTGATACATCAGACTTATCCATGTCAGAAGCAGAGGAAGGTACTCTTGAGGGCATTGAAATCAAACCTGAACCCGTTGAAATTCCAGATACCAGCCATATTAAAGTTGAACAAACCGATGAACAAAATAATGAAAAAACGGGAAATGATCCTGATGCGAAAAAAAATATCACCGGAAAAGCGACATTTCAGATAAATTAAATGGCAGTAGTAAGTCAAATCTGACAGAGCAAATTTCGTATTAGTAGACTATTTTAGTATAATCACTTTCCAAAAATTTCTTTAATAATACAAAAATAAAAATAGTATAAAGGCAGCATTAATTCGTGGCATTTTTAAGAGTACAAATAGAAGACAACACACATAGTGACTTTAATTTGAAGCCAGGTCGCACTTCAATTGGTCGCCATTCTGATAATGACGTTGTTATTAACAATGCTTCCGTTTCAAATCACCACGCCCGCCTTAATTTTGAGCAAGATTATTTTCTAACTGATCTACGCAGTTCAAATGGCACATTCATTAATGGAAAAAAGATTTTTCACGTCAAATTAGTTGATGGTGATGTCATTAATTTTGCAGGCATTCATGCTACGTTTTTTGAGTAAGTAAGCAAAAAGTCATCAGCGCAGTTGTAAAAAAGTAATAAAATTTCATATTAACAACATGGTATTTTATTGATTTAATCTATTAGAAAGTTCAGTCTGAAATATTGACTATCATTCTAAATATTCATTTCTCCTCCCAAACCTAAATATTACCAATAGCAATCATTAATCTAACTCTTAGGCTTAAAAAAACAAGTGGTAAATCACGTTGGATTATTAATGCCGAGCATTCATTCTCAACATTGATGATGAGGCCTTATGACTATATGATAAACTAACTTTAAACCAAACTCACAGAGACATCTTCAAGTAAAGAAGGCGAAATACGCTATGTATTATGGTGAAAAATTTAATAGCATCACTCATTTGCTAGGTGCTGTCCTGGCTTTGATGGGATTTGGTGCATTACTGGCCATAAGCATCCAGATAAATGAGCCAGAAATAATTGCCAGTTTTACAATATTCGGCCTTACACTTGTCCTGCTTTATACTGTATCAACCCTATATCACAGCTTTTATCCACCCAGACTCAAAAAACTCTTTCAGAAGCTGGATCACATATCGATTTATCTGCTTATTGCAGGCACCTACACGCCTTATATGCTAGTCTCATTAGGTGATGGTAATGGCCTTATCATGTTAACTATTGTATGGGGTCTGGCTGTCATTGGTATATTGCTTGATACTCTTATAAAAAGACGTATTGAAATAATTCAGCTCCCTATTTATTTAATTATGGGCTGGATTTGTATTCTGGAATATAACAATCAAAAGCTGACGATTGAATCCACAGGCATGTTTTGGCTTATTATTGGTGGTATTGCTTATACCTCTGGGATTGTTTTTTATGTACTAGATGATATGAATAAGCTCCGCCATTCTCATGGAATTTGGCATCTTTTTGTTCTGTCAGGCTCAATTAGCCACTTTATTTCGGTTATTGGTTATGTAAGATAATGACAAAAACTGAAAAAAATTATCTTCATTCTTTACACACCAAATAACACACAGATATGTCCACTGATTTGTTATCAGGAAATGTTATTACTCACCCACCGCAGTAAATTGCAATCAACCTTTTTGTCACACATCATCAACAAGACCATTTCTATCTAGAACCCTATAAATTTTTTTACTTGTCTTAGCAATACGTTGTATTTCACCAAAATTGGGTACTTCACCCTCTCTAAGACGGTATTCCCAATCTTCCAGTTCAGTATCCAGATAGTCCAATAGTTTTTGCGAACACCCATTACACTTCCCTGAACACAAATTAGCTTCAGGCAAATCAAATGGCATAGCAACTCGTACTTGTTGGATGAGCTGGCGCATAGCAATTGTTCTATCAGGTTTCTTACTAGACATATTACTTATGATCGTGTTGATAGATAAGGTTCAACAAGGGCTTTAAATAATTCCGGCTGCTCTGCATGAAGCCAGTGACCTGCTGACTTAATCATAGAAAATGATGCTTTGGGAAATAATTCTCTAGTGATTTTTTGATTTATTCTATTCAAATAATCAGACTGACCTCCGCCAATAAATAACACTCTTTCAGAAAAAGGAGCCATATTATCTGTCTGAGGAAACCCCGTAATATTAGAAATAGAGCCAGCAATAACATCAAGGTTTAAACGCCAGGAATATTGCTCATTTTTAAACTGAAGATTTTGTAATAAGAACTGACGCAAACTTCTTTCTTTAATCGTTTGTGACAAGTAATGATCAGCATCTTGACGAGACTGAATAGATTCTAGAGGTATCGAATGAAACCCTTTCAACACATCAGAAAAATCATGCTCGTAGTTTACTGGAGCAATATCAACTACGACCAATTTACTGATCATTTCAGGATGGGATAAAGCCAACCACATTGCAGCTTTTCCTCCCATACTATGGGCAATAATATTAACAGGTCCTGGGTATTTATTATTGATTTCAGTTTCAATGAAGTTCATAACATCATCAGCCATATGCTGATAATCCATAATGTCAGAATGAGGTGATTTGCCATGATTACGCAAATCCAGAGAGAAGACAGTCTGTGTGTTTGAAAGTGACCTGGCAATAGGATGCCAATTTCTATTACTGCCAAACAAGCCATGCAGAATAACAACAGGCGTATTTATTTGTGGACTAGAACCCTCAGCTTCTTTAAAAGCTGAGGGTTCATATTTCGTCGCATGCAATTGCATCATGAATATATGTCAGTCAAAGCAATTTATTGTTTGGATAGAAACTCGGACTTTCGTTGTGCATAAGAAGTAACCACGCCATCTAGCTGAGATAAATCATATTCACGCAAGCCGCTTAGGAGTAAATTTTTTGCACCATGACCAATTTCTTCACCATCAGCCAAAATAGAAAACTCTAATCTGACTTCACCTTTTTTCCCATTATTTTTTAACTCTGCATTTTTTAATTCCAGATCAATATTATTACCGGAAAGTTTATCTAAATAAATTTCCATATTTTTATAAATAACTAAAGGACGAGCGGGATTAATCATAACATTTTCTTTTTCCATCAATGGCACTAAAATATCAGGAAAAGTACGGCTGGAAAATTGTACATATTTTTCAGAGAGCATTGAAATAAAGTCTGGATCTCGGGTTTTCTCACCCGACATGGTGATATCCATATAATCCTTTTCATTGACGTCTTGCAAACTAAAACTATCTGAAACATCTATAGGAAAAATCAACTGTGTTGTATCAAGTACCATGCCTGAAAACTCAAATTTCATTTCCTGATTAACACCATACTGAGCAAGAAATACTGAAAACAGTAAATCACCTGGCACACAAAAACGTCGATGGTCCTCATCATGGATGGGATTAAAATCACCCGCAACCCCCTTTGCAAAAGAACTGGCCTGATTTCTGGTAAAACTGACCTGTGGGGCACTGGCACTAGAGTCAATATTAAAATAGTTTTCTATATTCATTGTCGTTACCATCTTATTCATCCATGAGGTGCTCAAAAGAGCCGATTAAAACCTAATATAATACCATTAAAAGGGGGCGTTCGGATAGGAAATTTTATCAGGATTTATAGTAAAAATGTTTCGATCACCTAATTATATAAGCGCTCTTCATACAAATGATTCATAGTCAAAATAAACGCCAAAGCATTTTTTTCCAATTCTTCATCATGTTCGATTGGAATCATTTTTGTATTCTTATAAATATAGGTCAGCGCTTCTTTTTCAGGCCTTAAAACAGTCACTTTATCACCAACTCGAAAAGCAAAAGTATCATTGAATTGCATCAGCGACAGATCTTTTTTCTTATCACTAAAAATAGAGCGCCCCAAAATAGGATAGGTAAGGTTTTGGCCAGTTAAATCCAACGCAGTAGCTAAAACATCAGGTTGAGTTGTTAAACGATCCACTTTTAATGGGGTAATGCCGCCACCTAAGATCAGAGCAGGAATATGGTAAAGACTAACAGGAAGCATATCGCTGCCTCGAACTCTGATGTTATGATCGGCAACAATAACAAAAACTGTCTCATTATAATAATCTTCTTTTTTAGCCTGCTCTATAAATTGACCAATTGCAAAATCTGCATATTTAATAGCATTTAATTCATTTTTTTCAGGGATACCATCAATCAACTTTATTTTTCCTGGAGGAAAATCAAAGGGAGAGTGGTTGGATGTACTAAACATCACTGCTACAAAAGGCTGCTGTTTTTCAGACAATTTTTTAAATTCCTGATGAGCTCTATCCACCATATCACCATCACTCACTCCCCAGGTTCCAGTGTATTCTGGATTAATGAAATTTGACTGCTCAATCACTTCATCAAAGCCATTGCCTAAAAACCAACCTCTCATATTGTCAAAATTACTTTCTCCGCCGTAGATAAACTGAGAGTAGTATCCCAAAGGCTTTAATAAAGAAGCAATGGTAAAGAAATCCGTCTGAGATTTATTTCTTTTTATAACACCTTTACCTGGCACAGAAAAAATACCTGAAACACTACCAGCAATACCTCTGATACTCCGAGTACCATTTGAAAAAAGATTAGTAAATAAAATTCCTTCCTGACTCAGACGATTAATATTGGGCGTAATTCCAGGCTTTCCCCCTATTACTTCAACAAATTGAGAACCTAAACTCTCTTGTAAAATAATAACGAGGTTTTTAGGTTTGGTACCAGGGAAATGAGTTTTTTCTTCACGACTAAAGGGCGAACCATGATTTTCAGAAAGTGTGATATTTAACTCTTCACTCACTCGTGTCATGGCATCTTTGATATCCATTTCACCATATACGTCCAACTTTTTATTACCATATATTGCATTACGATAAATAGCATAGGCAACACTGTAAAATGAGTTCTTTGTTATCTCATTAACGATACGATGACTGGAGTACATAGCATCTGAAATATTAGCTGGCCGATGTCCAAAGGAAGAACGAATACCAAGTGTCAAAATAACAACGAGAGGGAAAAACAATATAAAACGTGTCACATAATGAGTTTCAAACAGATGACCAAAATTATGGAATTGTTTATTCTTTAAATAAAAATACGCTGAAGCAGATAACAGGATAAGTGCTATAAACATTTCCAGTTTATAGGCAGAAAATATCATATTAAAAACTTCTTTGGGATAGACAAGATACTCAACAAAAAGAAAGTTAGGTCGGACATCATATTCAGCAAAAAAAGGTAATGTCGCACATTCAATATAAATAAAGAGCAAAAAAGCTATCAGGAAATAGCCTGTTAAAAACGTGCTAACAAATTTTTTAGCTTGCCTGGGGAAAAGAGTTAATAAAACAACAGGTATAATCAGGGTAGCACAAGCAATAATGGCATCCATCCGTAAACCATATAAGAATGACAGCCAATAATTCACATCACTTTGTGCAAATCGATCAAAATAAAGAGTAAAAAGGACAACACGTCCTATAAAAAAAAGGGACACCAAAGCTAAAAAATAAAATAATAGTGTCTTAATCAGTTTCATTGACAATTTTCCCTTTAGGAAACAAATAAAAGGATCAGTCTAAATCTCGTACCTTAATATTCCCTTAAATGAAGTGATTTATACTCTATTTTTTGGCTCAAAATTAGATTTATTATAAGGAAAAGCCACATTTAGCAAGAAAATCACAGAACCAGCAAATTCCAACATCTCACCTTTTTTCGAAGAAGCCATTATTACTTGAACCAGTATTAATAAAACAACATAAGCAACAATTTGATAATTTTGGGCAATAGGGACTGCAAATTTATCCACAAATTGCTTAACACTGTCTTTTTTCCTATACAGAGGTATTAGTACGGCTAAATACAGGAACAATAAGATACCTATGCCTCGACCAAAAATAACCTTATTCAGTTTAGTGTCACCCACCATCAAATTATGTAAATTTGTCTCACCCTGCGCATTGTTTTGAACAAAAAATTCAGAACTTTCGACATCAAAGATGCGTTGTCCCCAGGAAATTTCTTCACCCGCACCAAAAAAGAAAAATAAAGCAAGCAAGGAAGTCATAAATAAAAACAAGAAAGATCGTTCATTTTTAAGTAACCAAACTCGCCTAACACAAACAAAAAGACCAATAAGTAGAAAAACAACCGTAGACCATTCAGTAAACCCATCTTCCACCACAAAATAAGATTTAAAAGAATCGTGATCAATATAGCTCCAGGCAAAGCCAATTAAAGTAAAAACCGAAGCATAAGCCAAAGCCAGTTTTTCATATAAAGATAAATTTTTTAACACTGCTGAACCTTTTATTTTACATCCTAAGAAGATATCTGAAATAAGACCTGATTAATCTTTATTCGTTCAATCGAAAGTGGAATTTTATCATAAATTAAGACCATTGAAGACCGCTCAATGATATTAATTACAAGCCCTGTTTTTTAGCTTATGAACAAATGAGTGAATAACTGAACTAAAATTCAGTCATAAGCATGTTTTTTGTTATACTATTGTGAAAAAATAGACTATATTTTCTTTTCTGACTGTTTAGCTTACATATTAATGAGGTTCTATGGACAAACCCTGCTTTGAATTAAAAGGAAGCCTGTTTACTCTCACCGTTTTACAACTTTTTGAAGATGATCTGTCTTTATTAGAAACCCAGTTGAAAGAACGTATTAAAATGGCCCCTGGTTTTTTCAACCACACTCCATTAGTTATCGATCTCCACGAATTACCCGAAGACAAACAAGAACTGGATTTTTTCGAGCTACGAGAATTACTACTGTCTTTGTCTATCATTCCTGTTGGCGTAAAAGGTGCTGAAAAAAAGCTTCACACCCAACTTGAAGCCGCGGGTATGGCTGTTTTAGCTGAAGCAAAAACACCTCGTAGCAAAGCACCTGAACCTTCAGCAGAACAAGAAACACCTAAACAGGAAAAAGAACCCGAGCAGCCATCTACTGAAACTCAAGAAACAGCATCACCAGAAAACAATGAACCCAAACAGCCACAAAGCGAACAAAGCTCTTCTAAGCAGGCAACAGCATTGGGCAATGCCACTAAAATAGTGAAGCAAACCATACGTTCTGGACAACAAATTTATGCCCCTGGTGGTGACCTTGTGATTATAGGTTCTGTCAGTACAGGTGCTGAAATACTGGCCGATGGTAATATTCATATTTATGGAACACTTCGTGGCCGGGCATTAGCAGGAGTGCGGGGAAATCAGGAAGCAGCGATTTTTTGCCACAGTTTACAGGCAGAATTAATCTCAATTGCAGGAATTTACCTATTGAGTGAAGACATTCAAGAGGATAAAATCGGTGCATCCGTACAGATTTATATGGAAGATGAAAAATTGCAGATGGAATCAATTTAACACTTTCCAAGGATACAAGATAAAACTTTATATTTTCAAATACTTATAGGAACAGACAACATAATGACAAAGATTATTGTAGTGACATCCGGAAAAGGTGGCGTGGGTAAAACCACAACCAGCGCAGCATTTGGCACCGGCCTGGCACAAAAAGGACACAAAACTGTCATTATTGATTTTGATATTGGTCTTCGAAACCTTGATTTAATTATGGGGTGTGAGCGCCGTGTCGTTTTTGACTTTATTAATGTAATCAATGGTGAATCAAATTTAAACCAGGCACTCATTAAAGACAAACGAGTTGATAACCTGTTCATATTACCCGCATCACAGACAAGAGATAAAGATGCCTTAACCAAAGAAGGTGTTGAAAAGATCATTGAAGAATTATCGAAAACTTTCGACTATATTATTTGTGATTCACCTGCCGGTATCGAGTCTGGCGCACTCATGGCACTTTATTTTGCTGATGAGGCATTGATTGTCAGTAATCCTGAAGTTTCTTCTGTCAGGGATTCTGATCGCATACTGGGTATTCTTGATAGTAAAACCAAACGCGTCATTGAAGGCAAGTCTCCAGTCAAACCTCATCTTGTCATTACTCGTTATTCCCCTACTCGTGTAGAAGAAGGTGAAATGCTCAGCGTTGATGATATTATTGATATTCTGGCAATCCCACTTTTGGGTGCAATTCCTGAATCACAATCAGTATTACAGGCATCAAACACAGGTGCTCCTGTTATTTTAGATGGAGAAAGCATTGCAGGTCAGGCCTACGATGATTTAGTTGAGCGCTTCCTTGGCAACGATGTTGAGCACCGTTTTCTAGCCCCAGAGAAAAAAGGCTTTTTCTCCCGCGTATTTGGAGGTTAATCATGGGTATTTTAAGTTTCTTTCGTCAAGAAAAGAAAAAAACAGCTTCTTTAGCTAAAGATCGTTTACAAATTATCGTTGCCCACCAGAGAACAGGAGGCAACGCAGAAGCTGACTACCTTCCAAAGTTAAAAGAAGAGATTCTAAAAGTGATTAGCAAATATGTGGACATCAACCCAGATCAGATCAAGGTTCAACTTGATACTAATGATGAGCAATGTCCTATTTTAGAATTAAATGTTGCACTTCCTGAACATAGCAAATTAGTGAAATAAAAACTGATAACGTCAAAACTCATAAGAAATGACGTTACCAGCTTTTCAAGTGACAATAATAATTTATAAAAAGTTCACTATAAATACTTCAACCATATTGAATCCCGATGTTTTGCTTTAAATCCTCGATACCATAAACAAAAAGGATAAAGTAAAA
>JAPHSW010000115.1 GCA_026196615.1 Gammaproteobacteria bacterium
GAGTATTGGAAACTAACAATGCTTTATTAAAATTTGATATTGAAGGAGATGAATGGTTTTGTTTCAAGGATATCTCTGCTGATTTACTTAAACATTTTAGAATCATTACTTGTGAGTTACATGGACTCAATAATTTAGGTAATGATAATTTCTTATTTGCTGCCTGGTCCGTTATGAACAAGTTATTAGACAATCATGAAGTTGTTCACTTTCATGTGAACAATTGTTGCGGAGTCTCTAATTTAGAGGGTGTTATGGTTCCTAATACCATCGAAATTACATTATTACGTAAAGATCGAAGCACTTTTTCGCCATCTATGGATGAAATACCTTCTAGCCTCGATTATCCCAATATGATATCAAGACCTGATATTCAATTTGTTTTTTAAAGCATATTTTAATTAAAACATAATAATAACTATGCTTAAAGAACATCATAAACAACGAAAAATTTATATCTATTGTGATGGCGGATTTGGTAATCGTTTTAACAGTTTGGTTACAGGTTTGACAATCTCTCGAATTTTTAATCTAGACGCAGTCGCTGTTTGGCCTGAAAATAATGTTTGTATGGCAACTTTTGACGATTTACTTGATAAGGAGTTAGCAAATTTAGAGGTTCTGTCTTTAGAAGAATTCAATAAAATTGAATCAGAAATTCATTTACAGCCTATGATACATGAATCTAATGGTCATCTAGCAGCCGAGTCTGTGATGTTAAAGAATGATCTTAACCAACTTTATGTAGAGCTGATAAAATCGGATGCAGATATTCTTTTTTCAACTAATCTTATTCCTCCTTATTTAGATTTAGGCTTGATTTCAACAATATTAGATCAAATCAGATTCGAAAAAAATATATATGAAAAAGTAAATTCTTTTTTGAGCCAACAGGAAACGACACAATTTTTTGGTCTTCATATGCGTAAAACAGATTTTGGAGAAAACCCTGAGCATGAGAATGGTTTACGTAACTTGATTTTACAAAACCCAGATAAAGTTTTTTTTGTTTGTTCAGATAGTCAGCTTCTTGAAGAAGAATTAAATAAACAGGACAATGTCTTTTGCCTTCCTAAAAATAGTTATGTGGAAAAATTAGTTGATGGTGAATGGCGACATAATTTCAAGCATCATGATGGGCGAAATTTACGCTTTAATGTTAATCGAACAACTGAAAGTGTGAAAGAAGCCATGTTAGATTTATTGGTTCTTTCTGAATCAGAAATTATCGATACTTCACATAGTACCTTTCTAAAAACTGCTTTGTTACTGCGAGCCAAAAAAAGAGGGTTATTAAAGTTTGGAGAGCATTATGGGAAGCATTATTAGTCCCATTTAAAACACAGCAAACTATTCTGGATTGGCTGGGAAAGATTGTCGTGATGTGAATAGTTAACTGATGTATGACATTCCCGGGAAAAACGATCACTCATTTGAAAACTAGCCTTGTTAATAAGGTTAATATCACAATAACCACTGACAAGAATTATCAATATTCCTTGTTCATGATTTAACAAACCAATAAATTTTTCAATAGACAGACTCAATTTTTCTGGTCTTAAACCAAACAATATAATGGCATCGAAAAAGTCAGTCATCCTACTAAATTTATTTTCAGTTTCAGATATCTCATCAATTCCAATCTCTAATGTATTAATTGCATATGGGTGAAGAAATAATGAAAGGGACTGTGCTGCTGGGACAAATTCTTCTTCAAGAAATTCCTGAGAATTTTCCTGATCTCTAATTCTGACTAATAAGCTGTTTCCTTGTTTCCCACGATAAGTAGTTAAAAGACTATCGAATATATTGGCAATTTTACGACGAGGAGCAATACTTTGCCCTAAACTACTTCGATAACGATGACAAATATGTTCGAATAAATTGATATGTTTTGCATAATCTTCACCTGATGCATGAGTATTTGCAAGATAATGAGCTTTTGGATTATTCTTTGCTTCTGGTTCTTTCCGATTTATCCAGGCATATTTAGTGGCATCAAAGTTTGCTTTGATTCTGTTATCATGTGCGTTATTTGTTCCATTTATTATATCATTTTCATGTTTAAAGCCTGGAAAAGCATCGATGATACAACCGGATTGTTTGATGGCAAAATCAAATGACATTTGATCTCTTTTAGAAAAACAAAGAAAATTTTCCCACCACAAAGTTCCATGGCGAATAACATCAGGATGAAAGTGCTCTCGTAAAATGACAGTACAAGTATGAATGGGGTGGATTGAGTCAATTGGTAGAACACTTTCATAAAAATCTAGTTGTTTACCGATTATATTGACATCTTCGTAGCCAAGCATGGCAATTGCATCTGCTTCCTGTAGTAAGTTTTCCCTGAATGCATGAAGGAAAACTTTAAATAAATATGGCTGTTCTGTGATGAGATCAGTGCTTTGAGGTAAACGTTTGAAGGTTACAATATTGTCAATATAAAGGCTATACGACCAGTCAGAAAGATATTCATGGGCGAGCGCTTTTGGACGTCTTGAGAGTTTTTCTGATGGGAGGTAAGTATTTTCCAAATAGACGAATTTCCATGTGTCAGATGTCAAATTTTTATTATCTGTAAAACAGATAAAATCAAGCTCAAGATCAGTATCATCGGTGTTATTTAGTAAAGACAGTGGTGAACCTAACTCCTCTTTGTCACCTATTAGAACGGTATAAACTACTAGTTTATTAATTTTATCCATTGTGTTTGTCGTTACCTTAATCAGGGTTTACATCTTTGTGTACTAATCTTTGAATTTTTCTGCCATTAACTCTTTTAGACAAGTCTCCAGATTTTTTACAAACCTCGGTGTATCAAAGAGGATACCATTAGTTCGAACTTCAGCTAACTGTTTTCTTAGCTGTTGATATTTATCTGGGTCCTGTGCTAATGAAACAGCCATTTTTTCATAGTCTTCTAAATTATAAGTGATCAATTCAGGTATTTTAGCTGCGGTTAAAAGGGCGCCAGCCATACGTGAAGCAAATGTACGTCCTGTTAAAGTAAGGACGGGTAATCCCATCCAAAGTGCGTCATTGGCAGTAGTGCCTGCGTTAAAAGGAAATGTATCGAGGAAAAGATCTGCGGTGGCAAACCGTGCGAGATAGTCTTCAGGTGATACTCGTGGTGCAAAGAAGAGACGATCACTATCAATACCACGAGCTTTGGCTGCATTTTTAAGATTAATTTCTGACCAGGGATTATCTGCTAGAAGCCAGAGTATACTATTAGGTACTTTATTAAGAATATTCATCCAGACATCAAATACTTCAGGTGTGTACTTGTAATTATTATTGAATGAGCAAAATACAAATGCATCTTGAGGTAAATTGCATTGTTCCTTACTTGGAATGATGCCATTTTTGCGTTGACGATCACTGACCTGATAGACATCCGGCATATAGATCATTTTCTCAGAATAAAACTGAGTATATTCTTCTGGTATTAAAAAGCGATCGGCAATTACATAATCAATCGAGGGGAGACCAGTAGTCGCCGGTAGTCCTAAATAAGTAATCTGGATAGGAGCTGGCCGATAAGCAAGCATATTTGTTCGTGCCCCTAGGGTTTGTCCATGCAAATCAACAAGGATATCAATTTCATGCTTTCGGATTAATCTGGCTGCTTCTTCATCGTTTAAACCAAGGATAATTTCAAAGTGATCCATTGCATTAATGACTCGTTGACGCAGTGGTGAATCTCCTTGGTTAGTCCAGCAAAAGCCAAAAACTTCAAAATTATCACGGTTATGAAGTTCAAACAACTCAGCTGTGAGCATTGATACTGGATGCATACAGAAATCAGATGAACAATAAGCTATCCGAATTTTCTTATGCTGATACCTGTTTGGTTCTGCCAATACAGGGACATTGGAATTGATTTTATTATTGACGTAATGATGTGCAGCCGCAAGTTGTGACTCTGGGTCATCAGAGAGACTAATCATTGCAAGGGCAGAAGTTGATCCTTTCATTAAATCAAGACTAACACCTGCAAAAGGAGCATAAACAGGCCAGGCGCAGTGTTTAGCTCGTAAAAAGACCCAATGGTGTAATACATCTGGTTGATTAGGTTCGAGAGTAAGACTCTTACTCATATAGTTCAGTGCGCTATGATATTGTTTACGGGTTTCGAGAACACGACCAAGGTTATTGAGTGCCAGTAACAACATCGGTCGATTTTCTACGTTGTCAGGTGCCACATGATCATCAATCCAGCGCCATTCATCAATCGCTTTATCAACTTTGCCCAGGTGTTCATAGGTCATGCCAAGGTTAAATCGTGGCTGTACAAAGGCAGGAGCCATTTGAATTGCTTGTTTATAAGCTTCTTTTGTCCCTTCTAAATCACCTTCTTTGAATAGTGTTGCACCCAAATTAAAAAGTGCAACATGATTGAATGCTGTCTGGTTGCGATTAAGCCAGGTTTGATAAAGTACTATTGATAGTGCATTAGCACCACTAGATTCAAGTTCACTTGCAATGGTGAGTAGTTGTGTGTGTTCTAATTTTCCATTCCAGGCATTTTGGGTTGCAGTAGTAAAAACAGCTTCAATAGATGACATCAAGATCCTTTTTATAATTTGTGTTCGTGATATTGATTGAAAATAAGTTTAGCACAAAAAATAAATCAGAAAAGTAAAATTAAGAAGTTGTGATTGGATTTTTTGTTTATAACAAACTGAGGATAAATGGAGTGTCAATCATATTGGTTATCTTAACTATTGATAACCAATATGATTAAATTGAACTTAACTGTATTTGATTATGTTGTATCGCCATCTCTAGCAGCTAACTGATCAGTACTCATTGCTTGTGTTTGAGCATAAGTTAATGCATTCTCTTGAGCTAAAGTAAGTGCTTTCACCTGATCAGTAGAAAGGCTTGCAGCTTGAGTTGTAGTCAAGGACTCTATCTGGTTCGTGGTCAATGCTTTAATCTGGTCAGAACCAAAGCCTTGCTGAACTTGATCCGTGCTCAGAGAAGCAATCTGCGTGTAAGTCATTGCTGCAATTTGTCCGGCAGTCATAACAAAAATATCTTCTGTTTCAAGTGCCTGAATTTGGCTGGCATTCAATTCACGTAAATCGTCAGTCTCAATCGCCTGTATCTGATCAGTGGTTAATGCAGCCAGATTATCAGAGGTCATGTTGTGTATCTGAGTTGTTGTCAAAGCGGCAACATCATCGGTACCAAAAGCTTGTATCTGATCGGAAGTCAGGGCGCTTAATTGTGCACTGGTCAAACTGGCAGTCTGTTCAGTTGTAAGAGCAGCAATGTTATCAGTTGACATTGCAGACAAATCAGCTACCTCAATATTCTGAATCTGATTAGTGGTTAATGCTGACATATTGTCTGTGCTTAGAGCATTTAGCTGATCACTGGATAGTGCACCAATTTGAGTTCCACTCAAAGCTTGTGTTTGATCGGAAGTTAAGGAGGCAATACCATCAGAACTCAGTGCACCAATTTGAGAGGTACTAAGAGCACGTAAATCTTCTGTTTGAATGGCAGCAAACTGATCAGTAGTCAGAGCATTAAGATTGTCGGTGGTCATTGCTGTCATTTGAGCTGTACTCAGGGCAACGATATCATCTGTTGCAAATGCCTGAATCTGGTCAGAGGCCAATGCACCAATTTGAGTATTGGTCAGGTTAGATGTTTGATCTGATGTGAGAGCTGCGATGCTATCTGTTGACAAGGCGGCTAAATCATCAGATTCGATTGCCTGGATCTGATTAGCGGTCAACGAAGAGATACTATCAGTAGTTAGTGCATTAAACTGATCACTGGAGAGTGATGCTATTTGAGATTCAGTAAGAGCAGTGGCTTGATCAGTTGTTAATGCTCCCATATTATCAGAACTCAGAGCACTGACCTGAGTTGCACTCAAAGCCTGTAAATCATCTGTTTCAATAGCCTGTACTTGATCACTGGTTAAAGCATTAAGGTTATCAGTACTCAAAGCTGTTACTTGATCAGTACTTAAAGCAGCAATTTCATCCGTAGCAAATGTTCTAATCTGATCTGACGTTAAGACTCCCAATTGTGTATTGGTCAAACTACTGGTTTGGTCAGAAGTCAGGGCTGTTAAACTATCAGTTGACAGAGCAGCTAAATCATCAGTTTCTATCGCTTGTATTTGATCAGATGATAATACTTGTAGATTGTCTGATGACAGAGCATTAAGCTGATCACTTGTTATGGCTGTGATTTGAGAAGCTGTTAATGCAGTTGTCTGATCAGATGTTAATACACTGATACTATCACTGCTGAGCGCACTGATTTGATCAGAATTAAGAGAACGTAAATCATCTGTCTCGATGGCACGAACTTGATCACTGGTTAAAGCATTGAGGTTGTCAGTGGTCAATGAAGAGACTTGCTCTGTTGTTAAAGCCGCAATCTCATCAGTAGCAAAAACACGCATTTGATCGGAATTGAGTGCAGCTAATTGATCAGTGGTTAAACTACTGGCCTGATCTGAAGTTAAAGCAGTTAAGTTATCAGTTGACAGAGCAGCTAAATCACTAGTTTCAATTCCCTGAATTTGATCGGATGTCAGTACTTGCAGGTTGTCAGTAGACAGAGCATTGAGTTGGTCACTGGACAAGGCTCCAATTTGTGGTGCTGTCAGTGCTGTAGTTTGATCTGAAGTTAAAACGCTAATATTGTCACTTGTTAATGCGCCCACTTGATCGGTGGTCAGAACGTTCAAGTCATTGGTTTCAATGGCTGCCATCTGATCGCTGGTTAAAGCACTTAGGTTATCAGTGGTCATAGCAACCATTTGATCAGAAGTTAAAGCAGCAATTTCATCAGTAGCAAAGGTTGTAAATTGATCTGTTGTCAATGCAGCCAATTGATCTGTTGTTAAACTTGCCGCTTGATCCGAAGTGAGTACAGTGAAATTATCGGTTGATAAAGCAGCAAGATCACCAGTTTCAATGCCCTGTATTTGATCGGATGTCAAAACTTGCAGATTATCAGTTGATATTGCATTCAGTTGGTCACTGCTTAATGCCGCTACCTGTGTTGCGGTTAATGCCTGAGCCTGATCTGAAGTTAATACACCAATATTATCAGTTGTTACTGCGCCAACTTGATCTGCCGTTAAGGCTTGGAGATCATTTGTTTGAATTGATGTGATTTGGTCACTTGTTAAGGCAGAAACATTATCTGTAGTAATGGCACTGACTTGATCAGAAGTTAGTGCTGAGATTTCATCTGTTGCAAAAGTTAGTATTTGATCCGATGTGAGCGCTGTGATTTGATCAGTAGTTAAACTTCCAACCTGATCAGAAGTGAAAGCTGTCATATTATCTGTTGAAAGGGCAGCGAAATCAGTGGTTTCTATTGCTCTTAATTGATCAGAACTCAGTACTTGTAAATTATCAGTTGTCATAAAATTCAACTGATCGCTGGAAAGTGCGCTGATTTGATCAGTTCTTAAAACAGTTGTCTGATCTGAGGTTAATGCGCCAATATGATCTGGGCTCATCGCACTGATTTGCTCTGTATTCAAAACTTGTAGATCGTCTGTTTCCATAGCACTCATTTGACTACGAAACAGAGCAGATATACTTTCTGTATTTAATGCTTCAATTTGAGCGGTAGTCAAAGCCGCAATTTCATCAGTAGCGAAGGCTCTGATTTGGTCAGAATTTAATGAATTGATTTGAGCGGTTGTCAAATTTGCTATTTGATCTGAACCAAGTGCCGTTATTTTAACTTCTGATAGATTAGAAAAATCAGTCGTATCAATGACTCTTAGCTGATCCGTTGTCAAGGCAGACATATTGGCTTCAGATAAACCATTTAACTGATCACTTGACAGTGCGTCAACCTGATCTGTTGTTAGAGCACGAGTTTGATCAGAAGATAGGGCGCCGATATTGTTAGGAGTTAGTGCTCTGATTTGATCTGAATTAAGAATTCGTAGGTCATCAGTCTCCATTGCCTGCATTTGGTTTGCCGTTAAAGCAGAAAGGTTATCTGTTGCCATTGCAGCAATTTGAGCAGTACTGAGAGCTGCTATGTTATCAGTTGCAATATTACGCACTTGATCAGTTGTAAGTGCTTCTATCTGATTGTTTGTGAAAGCTGCCGCCTGATCTGAGGTCAATGCTGCCATGCTGTTAGTCGATAGTGCCTGGATTTGACTGGTATCTAGAATACGCAGATCATCTGTTTCAATTGCAGCCATTTGGGCAGTGGTTAACGCTGACAATTGATCGGTTGTCAGAGATTGCATTTGCGTTGCTCGTAGAGCGACAATATCATCTGTAGCAAAAGCACGAATTTGATCAGAAGTTAGTGCAGCTAATTGCTCCCCTTGTAGAGTTGCAGTTTGATCCGAAGTAAGAGCTGCAATATTTCCAGTAGAAATATCTGCAAAAGTACTACCTTCAATTCTTTGCAACTGACTTCCTGTAAGTAATGCTACATTATCAGTAGTCAAGGCACTCAATTGATTACCTGATAATGTACTAAATTGAAGATCAGTCAGAGCTTTAATTGAATCTGAAGAAAGTGCTGCAACTTGATCCGTTCGCAAAACATTTAATTGTGAACTACTCAAACTGAAGGCTTGTTCTGTTGTTAATGCTGCAATACTGTTAGTTGATAAGCCTGACAGACTATCGGTTCCAATTGAGCGAAACTGGTCACCGGTAAAGACAGTTAAGTTATCAGTTGAAAGTGCATTTAACTGGTCACTGGATAAGGCTCTAACCTGAGCTACACTCATTGCTTGAGTTTGATCAGAAGATAGAACAGATATGTTATTAGTGCTTATTGCAGCAAGCTGATCAAGGTTGAGAACTCGTAGATCTTCTGTTTCCATTGCCTTCATTTGATCTGAAGTCAGTGCCGAAATATTATCTGTAGATATCGCATTCATTTGTGCTGTAACTAGTGCTGCAATGTTATCACTTGTGTAAGCTTGAAATTGATCAGAGCTGAGAGAAGAAAGTTGATCGGTTGTTAAGCTTGCTGATTGATCACTTGTTAGAGCAGCAATCTGTTCAGTTGATAAACCTGAGAATTTACTGGTTTCAATTAACTGAATTCGGCTTGTACTAATAAGAGCCATGTTGTCAGTGCTTAAAGCATTTAATTGATCACTAGACAATGTTGTAAATTGAACTCCGCGAAGATTTTCAAGCTGATCAGTTGTCAAACCATCGATGCTTTCAGTGGAGAGTGCTGTGATTTGATCTGTACTTAACACTCTTAAATCGTGCGTCTGCATTGCAGCCATCTGTTCAGAACTCAGTGCCGAAATATTGTCTGTAGTAAGATTACTTATTTGTAATGTTTTCAGTGCAACAATATTATCGGTAGTGATACTTCGAAATTGATCGGAAGTTAGTGAATCTAATTGACTCAGCCTTAGTCCACGAGTTTGATCAGAGGTGAGGGCACTTATGTGATCAGTTGATAGTGCAGCTACATCGTCAGTCTCAATTGCTCTGATTTGCGTTGTACTAAGCACTGCTAGATTATCAGTAGAAAGTGCATTTATTTGGTCACTGCCTAAAGCGACCATATGGATCCCTCTTAAGGCAACAGCTTGATCACTGGTTAATGCTCCTATACTATCGCTTGTCAGTGCTGAAATCTGATCTGTGCTTAAAACTCTTAAATCCTGAGTCTGCATTGATGCCATTTGTTCTGTGGTCAGGGCGGCAAGGTTATCGGTGCTCATAGCACTTATCTGTACAGTGCGTAATGCGCTAATATCATCTGTTGAAAAGCTTTGCAATTGGTCTGTAGTAAGGGCATCCAGTTGTGATAGTCTTAAACTTCTTGTTTGATCAGTAGTTAGAGCTGCTATGTGGTCTGTTGAGAGTGTAACCAGATCGTCTGTTTCGATTCCTCTGATCTGATTGGTTCTAAGTGCTGCCATGTTATCAGTGGTTAGGGCATTTAACTGATCGCTGGTTAGTGCTTGAATCTGTGTGCTTTTCAATGATCTAATTTGTTCACTGGACATTGAATTCAGATTATCACTGCTTAAAGCTGCAATTTGATCAGAACTTAGTACACGTAAATCCTGAGTTTGCATTGCTGTAATTTGGTCAGTGGTGAATGAGGCAATAGTATCGGTAGTTAAGGATTGAATTTGTAATGTACGTAAGGCTGCAACATCATCTGTTCCAAAAGATTGTATTTGATCAGAAGTTAATGAACTAACTTGTGACAATCGTAGAGCAGCAGTTTGGTCAGAGGTTAGTGCGGCAATGTGAGAGGTTGATAAACTCACAAGATCATCAGTTCCGATAGCTCTGACTTGATTGCTAGTAAGCGCAGCTATACTATCTGTTGAAAGAGTATTTAACTGATCACTGGATAGAGCTTGTATCTGTAGATTTCTTAATGCTGTCAGTTGATCACTGGAAATAACGCTGAGATAATCTGTACTTAATGCGGCAACCTGATCAGATGATAAAGCTCTTAAATCTTGAGATTGCATTGCAGACATTTGTTCTGTAGTCAATGCAGCGATATTATCAGTAGATATCGCCTGAATTTTTGTTGTAGTTAGAGCTACGATTTCATCTGTTGAAAATGTACGAAGTTGATTTGATGTTAAGGCCGCTATTTGTGTACTTCGTAGGTTACTCGCTTGATCTGAGGTTAGAGCTGCTATATGAGTAGTTGATAACTTTGAGATGTCATCTGTTTCAATTGCTCTAACCTGACTTATTCTGAGAGATGCAATATTATCAGTAGATATTGCATTCAGCTGATCAGTTGATAGTGCTTGAATCTGTGTTGTACTCAATGCTCTGACTTGATCACTGGATAGTATATTCAGATTGTTTGTATTTAGTCCAGAAATTTGACTGGATCTCAATGCTGCTAGATCTTTTGTCTCCATTGCTGCCATTTGGCTTGTGCTTAGAGCTGCTAGACTATCGGTGCTCAAGGCACGTATCTGTGCAGTACGCATAGCAACAATATCATCTGTAGCAAAAGCCTGGAGCTGTCTGGATGTTAAAGCACCTACTTGTGCCGACTTTAAACTATTAGTTTGTTCTGAAGTCAGAGCCGCTATCTGAAAAGTTGCAAAAGATGAAAGGTCGTCACTCTCAATTGCTCGTATCTGATTAGTTCGTAGTGCTGCAATACTTTCTGTTGAAAGTGCTGTTAATTGGTCACTGGATAAAGCAGTAATTTGGGTGCCTTTCAATGCTCTCAACTGGTCGGTTTTGAGAGAGGCAATATTATAAGTTGAAATAGCTTCAAGTTGTTCTGAACTTAGTATTACAAGATCTCTGGTTTCAATGGCACGCATTTGACTGCCATCCAGGGCCGCGAGTTGCTCAGTGGTTATGGCCTTGAAGTCAGCAGTCGTGAGCGCAGCAATCTGTGTTGCGGTTAGTGCGCTTACCTCTGTTGGTGTTAATCCAGTGATTGAAGCCATTACTAATCTCCTAGCTTTTCTAACATATAATTTTCAGGTTTAAACCGACTCGGATATGAAAACATATAGTCAAGCGTATTATATTTTTCTATTTTTTTTGTTCAGTACAGTATTAAAACTATATATAGCTTTTATTCATTCCATGTGTTTTACATAGAAATGACACTCAATAACATAACTATTACTATTAATTTCATTTACAGCTTTTAAATGTAGCAAATAATGTTGTTTTAATTTCTTTCATAAGTTTTTCATACTTAATGAACGGCAACATAAGGAAACTCTTTAATACTAGCAGATATGCTGAGCTAAATCTCTGCATTTACCGCTTTCAGGTATAGTAGCGGCATTATCAGAATTTTCTTTAGTATTTTATTCTTAATATTTTCAAGTGAAAAAAACTTTACTGACTTTATTTGTAAGGCAATAATTTTCATCAGTCTGAGTTTGGTATTAATCTTCACTAAATATTAGAAATTTCCACATTATCATTTTCATTTTTTAATGAAATAAACTATAAAACAAAAAAGAGTTTATTTCTTGTCATTTAATGCCAAATAAATGACCGAATGTACTAAGTTCATTACTTTTTTACCAATTTGTTTGTTTTCTTGACAAAATATGATTCATTTTTAGTAAAGCATAAAATATGCCAAATGACATATTTTTTATATGTAAGTAGATTTTTTTAGTTTAGAAATAGACTTACTTTTACTCATGAGTGTTTGAATGAAAAAAAATTGAATTTTTTTCTAAAGAAAATAAATTTGTCGACGCTAATAAGTTCAAGAGGCGGTGAATATTCCATTTGAGAGTATATCCGCATAGTAAAGTTCTCCACAATTCGACTTCTTTGTATAGACATAGTTTATAGATATAACTTTTTGTCTATTAAGTTATACGAGAGCGGTGGGGCCTATCACAGGAGATGTCATCATGGCACAAGTTATTAATACTAATGTTCCATCTTTAACCGCACAAAACCAGTTAAATCGTACCAATTCCGGCCTTACTCAGGCACTTGAAAGATTATCTTCAGGTAAACGTATTAATAGTGCTAAGGATGATGCGGCAGGTATCGCGATTGCTTCACGTTTTACTTCACAAATTAGAGGTTATAATCAAGGTACACGTAATGCAGCAGATGCGATTTCGTTATCCCAAACTGCTGAAGGTGCATTGGATGAGGTAGCTAACAACGTTCAGCGTATTCGTGAACTGGCTGTACAATCTGTTAATGCAACTAATAGTTCTACTGACCGTTCAGCGCTGCAGACAGAGGTTGCTCAATTACAGGCTGAAATTGCTCGTGTTGTTGGTACTAAGTTCAATGGTGTAGCTGTTATTGGTGCTAGTGCGCAAGCATTTAAATTCCAGGTTGGACCTGATGCAGGTAATACTATTGATGTTACTACAACTAATATGTCTATTGCGACAACAAAAACAACAATGAGTGCAGCAACAGTTGCAACAGTTGCAGGAGCTTCTGCTGCAATTTCTGCTGCAGATGCTTTCTTGAAGACTATCAATACTGAAAGGGCGACTTTGGGTGCTGTTCAAAATCGTTTTGAATCAGTCATTCGAAACGGTGAAAATGTATCAGAGAATCTATCTGCTGCACGTAGTCGTATTGAAGATGCAGATTTTGCCGCTGAAACTGCAAATTTGACCAAGTTCCAAATTTTGCAACAGGCTGGTACATCTGTTCTGTCACAAGCTAACGCTTTGCCACAAAGTGTGCTAGGCTTATTAGGATAGATGACATTATTCCCTTATCACTATGAGAGCTAATAGTGATAAGGATTTTTAAGGAGTAAAGTTATGGCCGATTTTAATGTGAATACTGAATTGCCGAACTTGAGTGCAATAAATGGATTCGTACGTAAAAATCTGGTTCAGCCCCTTCAAAGTAGCCAAAAAGCAAATTCTAATAACAGTACTGAAGATGATGTAGATAAAAAAGCACGGCAAGATATTGCCTCTGGTTTGTCCTTAAGTGATTCTGTTGATAAAAGTGCGGTTAAAGAAGAGCTAGATGAAACTATCAGTCAGTTGAATGATTCTTTACAAAATGTTCAACGAAATTTAGAATTTAGCGTTGATAAAGATGCAGGAAGGATCGTTATCAATGTGAAAGATAAAGAGACTGATGAAGTGCTAAGGCAAATACCTTCTGAAGAAGTTCTTGAATTGGCTAGAAATTTGCATAATATTAATGCAGCGTTGAATCAAGAAATTAATGAACGTAATGAATCGTACTCCTCTTCCCAGTCAGCTGCTGAAGGAGTATTTTTAAAAACCAGTGTTTAAACCTGTTCTAAATCAGTGTTTACAACCAGTGTTAAAACCAGAATATAATACTGATCAGTATTATATTCACACGTATTGGAGGAGATAACATGGCAGGTCTGTCTCTTGGTGGCATAAACCTTGATGTACAAGGGCTTGTTTCTCAATTAATGGAAATTGAGAGTCGTCCCCTCCAGCGTCTTCAAGCAAAAGAAAGTGAATATCAATCCCAATTAAGTGGGTTTGGTCGCCTTAAAAGCGCAATGTCCGCTTTTCAAACTTCAATGAGTAATTTAGGTTCTCTAGATAAATTTGAAACCTATAAAGTTTCTACCTCAGAATCTTCTGATGATCAGAGTTTTAGAGCCACTGTTGATGATGAAGCGGCAACAGGTACTTTTTCAATTGATGTGCAAAACCTAGCCAGATCAAATAAATTTGGTTCAACTACGGCTTTTTCAGACCTTACGTCTACCATTAATGCTTCAAGTTCGAATTTAGATATTGATGATGGTACGAATTCTTTTTCTCTTGATATCCAGGGCATGTCTTTATCACAGATCAGAGACAGTATTAATAGTACCGCAGAATCTGATGATGTCGGTGTTTCAGCATCAATCATACAGGAAGGTTCTGGAGCTTATCAGTTGGTTTTGACCGCTTCAGAAACAGGTCTGGATAATAAAATTTCGGTAACTGGTACTGCGGCAACCGATCTTGATTTAACTGAAAAACAAACGGCTCTAGATGCAAAAGTGCTTGTTGATAATGCCTACACAATAGAGAGTTCATCCAACTCAATTACAGATGCTATTTCTGGCGTTTCCCTTGAATTGCTAAAACCCAGTACATCAGCAGCAGATTTGACCATTCAAAGAGATATTGATGCAGCAAAAGAATCTGTTGGTAATTTTGTTAGTGCGTTTAATACACTACATGGCACGATAGGTGCGCTTAAAACCAGTGGTTTAGAAGGTGATAGTGTTTTAAATAGTATTCTTTCTACTATACGTAGTGAGTTTAATAGTAGTGCTGGCCTAAGTGGTTCATTTAATTATTTATCAGAAATTGGAGTGACCAGTAACTCTAAAACAGGTGACCTGGAGCTCGATAGTGATAAGCTCGAGGATGCAATCGCTCAGGATTATGAAGCCATTGCACATTTATTTGCTAATGATGACAAAGGCATAGCCTTCCGTTTAGAAGAAAAAATGGATGAATATCTTAAATTTGATGGTTTAATTAAATCACGAGAAGAGGGTATTAAACTAAGAATAAACAATAATGAAGACTCTCAAGATCGGACTCTGTATCGTCTGGAGCAAATTGAAGCTCGTTTATTAAAGCAGTTTGGTGATTTAGATAATCTTATTTCGCAATCAAATTCCACTAGTAGTTATTTATCACAGCAATTAGCCAATTTGCCTGGTTTTACCAGTAAATAAAATTTATAGTTTTTTTTGGCGATATAACCTTTAGAAAACTGATTAGAAGCCGATAATAGTTATAAGCAAGATTTGGGACGACTCATTAAGTTACTTAAACGACCTTCAAAGGATGTTTTATGAATTACACAAACAACCATGCAGCGATGAATAAATATGCTCAAGTCGGTAATCAGAGCAGTGCTGCATTTGCAAATCCACATCGCTTGATACAGATGTTGATGGAAGGCGCTCTTGAAAAAATATCCAAGGCTAAGGGATATATGAAAAATGGTGATATTGCAAAAAAAGGTGAACATATTTCCTGGGCAATATCTATTATTGAAGGTTTACGAGTCAGTCTTGACCATACTCAAGGTGGAAAAATATCAGAAAATCTTGAATCCTTATATATTTATATGAATAGTCGTTTAACACAAGCTAATTTACATAACTCAATTGAAATGTTAGATGAAGTCACAAGCCTGTTAATTGATATTAAATCGGGTTGGGATGCCATTCCTCAAGAAGTTATTGAAGATCATGCTAAAAGTGCTGCAGGTGCACAACCAAATACATTGGCTAAGGCTAAAATTTAATTAATGGATGAGAAAAAAAATCAGGAGTTGCAACAATTTCTGGAAACA
>JAPHSW010000080.1 GCA_026196615.1 Gammaproteobacteria bacterium
ACTTTATCAGTTTGGAATGGAACCTAATTTTGAGGTTCAAAATTAATAGGTAAGCCACTGAATAAAAATGATAAAATCCTTAAAGACTTACCTATGAATATCAATTAATAATGATGCTCCATCAGTAATTGCAGATATGGTTTTTTTTACATTTGTAATATGAGTAGTATCTTTGATAGTTACATAAGACTCTGTTAACAATGAATTGTTACTAAAAAAAAGTAACAAAAAAAGGTTTTCATGATTTAATAATCCACATTAAGGTTAAGTTATTGCTTATTTTGTTTCTTTACAGCTGTTTGAGTTTTGTTTAGATAGCATTTTATTATTGGCTTCTTCGTAGACATTTTCACCCTGCTCATGGGCGACTTTCATTTTGCGTTCTAGTTCGTTGTAATCACCTGTAGCCAGGCAATGAATCAGGTCCGCATATTCCACTCCAGCTTTTGCCAGAAAACTGCCAACAGCTCCTGCCATTTCGGTTAGACTACGTGCCCCATCAACTACGCCTTCCATAAAGGCACCAGTTTTAACCAATCCTTTTCCCACTAGGCTAGTTCTTCCCAGACCATATCCTGAAACCTGTCAACACCTTTTTTGAGTATATTGGCGGCTTTTTCACTAATTTTATTGCTAAGTGCTTGTTCTTCGGCCATGAATTATCCTTAATTCTCGGTTTTGAATGGGGTTTAATCGGCAACTAAAATGCTGTATTCCGGGATGTTCATCCAGTCATCCATTGATGCAGGTTGAACCATTTGCTGCCATTGTTGTTCAGTTATTTTTTCCCTGAGACTTTGTAAATGTTCTTGTTCACTGGCTGATTGTGACCAGAGTGTTTGAATTAAGTGATTTTGATACAGTATGGGGGAGTAGTAAAAAAACAATGAGGCGCAAAAATAAATAGTATCAGGCTTTGTAAAACCTAATTTAAGGGCTTTTTTAAGGCTTTGTGCTATAAGTGATTCAATTATTTCAGGTGAATACTGAGCAAGAGGCTCAGGATGATTTTCCCATAAATACAAGGTCAAATTATAGAGTAGAGCATTGTCGTCATCTCCAGCCAGCCATATTTCATGCTGTTCAGATAAATGAAACCAGGGAGCTGTATGTGACTGATTTATTGGTGTTGAATTGTTGAACACTGTTTCCAGGCCTGATTCGTTAGGAAACCAGAGGCTTTGGCAAGGCCCTATTAATTGTTGTAGTTCGCTTTTAGAAATTTTAGAGAAAAAAGCCTGGCTGATACGACTGTCAAAGAGGCGCATAATAACGACTTGTTGCTGACAATTGTAAACTAGCGAAATGCTATTCCAATGAGCTGCAAGATGTTCCAGGTCTGCATGACTGGTCAAAGCAAAGAAGCTGTTGAGAGTTTCGGGTGAGCTGAATAACCAATTGATAAAAGGATTTTCTCTGATGGTTTCCCGATTGATTTTTACCAGGTAGGGCATAACAGGAATGGACTGTTCGTTATAACCTTCTAGTAGCTCTTGTAACAGGCCAATATAATGCTGCTCAGTTTCGAGACTATAATATTGCTGAGGTAAATGGGGGTGGTTAGCTGAATTGAACAGAATATAAAGATGTTCAGCTTGGTGGGACTGACTATGAGAAAAATTATAGAATTGCTGTTGTAAGCTTAACTCTGTTTCTTCAGCATTAGCCTGAGTTTGTTTTGTATCATCCATGATAGAACTTCCATTGTTTCTAAATGCTCTTTGAATTTTTTCTCCCTTAATAAAAGGGGGATTTCAAGAGCAGAGAGTCATTCTCTATTAGTATTTTATAAAATTTTCGATTTTTAGTCTATTAGGATTTGTCAGAAACTTATTTCATTACAAATCATTACCTCAATAGTTAGATGATTTTATAATTTAGACCGTTTTATAAACCAGAACGAACCAATTGTTCCTTTTCTTCCTGTGTCAAAATAATTGGATTGGTTTGCATACTACTGGGGCTGATATTATCTACGAGTTTTGCGACATCCTTTTCAGTGACGCCATATGCAGATAATGGTTCTAAATTCATTATCTGGCTCCAGTTTGATAATAAGCCTAATAATTTTTTATGAGCTTGTGTATCGGTCAGTTCATTTTCCTGGCTGAGCATACGACCTATTTGGGCATAGCGCTGTAGGCCGGAGTTTTGAGGTTCTCGACTTAACATGGCATCAATATTAATGCGGGTGGCTTCAGCAAGCACTGTACCGCAGGCAACACCGTGAGGTATTGGAAAAAATGCTCCTAAAGGTGAAGCCAGCCCATGAACACTACCCAGACCCACCTGAGCTAATGTGATGCCAGAAATTAATGCGGCATAAGCCATATTGGCTTGGGCTTGTTTGATTTCATCTGAATTGTTTTGAGTTTCATCACTTTGATACCATAGTAATAAGCTATCTCGTACTGATTCGATACCACTTAGAGCTAATGCATCGGTAAAGGCATTGGCTTTTGTTGATAAATAGGATTCCATTAATTGGGTCAATGCATCCATACCATTGGCTGCAATGAGTGATTTAGGGCAGCTTTCTAATAGATCAGGATCAACAATGGCGTATTTGGGGATTAATTGCTCATCACGAAATGATTTTTTATAACCTTTTTCACCTATATCACTTAATACAGAGTTTTTAGTCGCCTCACTGCCTGTTCCTGCTGTTGTTGGCACGGCAATGAAAGGAATGGCCGGGCCTGTATATTGCTTACCAGCCCCAACACCTTCCAGGTATTCCATGACTGAATCACCACTATGTAATAAACCGCTAATAGCCTTACCGCAGTCCAAAGCGCTACCACCACCAATGGCAATGACACACTGGATGTTTTGACTTTTAAACTGTTTGACTGTGGTATCCACGAATGTTGGTGATGGTTCTCCACTGATGGTGGTGTGAAACCACTGAATTTTGTTTTTCTCTAAGTCTGAAATCAGCTGATCCCAGCGTGGTGTCTGGTAAAAGGAATGTGAGCCAGTGATGATTAGAATGCGTTGCCCATAAAGTGCAATTTTTTCTGGAAGACATTTGATTGTGCCAGTACCAAACTCAATTTTAGGGAACAGAGATAAACTAAAAGAGGGATTTAACATGAGATTCCAATGATAAATGTTATTTTTTTGATAGACTTAGGGTTTCTTCGGATTGAAATTTATTTGAAATTGTGTATCATTATATCATTAACTACTAATAAAGGTTGTCTCTGATTTTAAAAAAATAGTGTTAATTACTTAGAAATAATAAATAAAACGATAAGTAATAATAAATATACGCTAAAAAAGATGTGCTTAATAGTGTTTTAAATCACTTTCCGAGAGTAGATGTATTGGGATATAGCATATTAAGTATAGAGGCAAATCATTAATTTAAAAAAAGGATAACACATTGAAAATTTGTGTCATAGGAGGCACTGGGTTTGTAGGAACTCATTTGATCTCTACCCTCGTGAGCCAGGGGCATTCGGTGAAAGTGATCACCAGAAGGCCAGAACGGCATCGTCATTTAAGAACTTTACCAGAGGTTAAAATTGTCAGTATTGATTTTTTTGGTAATAAAATTTTAGAACGACAAATCGATACCTATGATGTGGTCATTAACCTTGCAGGAATTCTTAATCCATCAGGAAAAAATAATTTCGAACTGGTTCATGAAAATGTTGCTCTTAGAATTGCAGAAGCCACAAAAGCGGTTGGTACCTCAAGATTGTTACATATGAGTGCTTTGAATGCGGATGAAAATGCATCAAGTCAATATTTGCAATCCAAAGGGAGAGCCCAGAAAAAAATTCTTGCAATAGAAGGGCTTAATGTGACGACATTTTCTCCATCTGTTATTTTTGGTGCAGGAGATAGTTTTTTTAATCGCTTTGCTCAGTTATTAAAAATGATGCCATGGTATTTTCCTCTGACCTGTGCCAGTGCTCGTTTTGCTCCTATTTATGTGGGAGATGTTGTAGCGGCTTTTGTTAATAGCATTGATAAACCAGAGACTTTTGGCAAAAACTATAATCTTTGTGGTCCAGAGACATTTTCTTTGGGAGAGCTAGTAAAATACACGGCAAAGCAAATAAATAGTGATTGCACAATTGTGCCATTGAATCGTTTTTTCTCAAAACCACTGGCTATGTTTATGGGAGTGTTCCCTGGTGCACCAATTACGCTTGATAACTACAATAGTATGAAAGCGGATAGTGTCTGTTCGGATTCAGATATTAGTTGTGTGAGCTCTGAACTGGATGTTCAATTACATAGTATTGACAGCGTGGTTCCCCAGTATCTTGCAGGCAAAGATTTTGCAGGACAAATGGATTACTTACGAGCAAAGCGCTAATTATTCTCTGAATTTAGAGAGTATCTACATTTTGGGCAGGAAGCAATTAAGTTCTTAAGAACTTAATTGCTTCCTGCTTTTTTCATTTAAATGCCACTTAAAACTCATTTCAAGTGTTTTTATGCGATGCAATTGATTATTCTTAGTTTAAAATGATGAAATCAGTTTCATTCCATCAGTTTTTAACATAGGATCTTCTAGTTTATTGAGTGAAGAATTTGTCCAAAATATTTATTCCTTACTCCCCATTTTCCAGCATGTCTGGTAAGAGTTTTTTATGTGTGATGTAACTGGCTATGAAAATCTATAAAGTTGGTGGTGCCGTTAGAGATAAGTTGCTCGATAGAACCATCGTAGATAATGACTATGTGGTTGTTGGTGCGACGGTTGATGAAATGTTGGCTGAAGGTTATACCCCTGTCGGCAAAGATTTCCCCGTTTTTTTACATCCGAAAACCCATGAAGAGTATGCTCTGGCTCGAACCGAGCGAAAAGTAGCTAAAGGCTATCATGGTTTTGAGTTTTACACGGATAAAAGCGTTACTTTAGAAGATGATCTTATTCGTCGAGATCTTACGATCAATGCCATAGCGGAAGATGAGCAGGGAACACTCTATGATCCTTATCACGGTGTCGATGATCTAAATCAGCGTATTTTAAGACATGTATCTCCATCCTTTGCAGAAGATCCTCTTCGAGTACTCAGAGTGGCGCGCTTTGCTGCACGATATGCAGAATATGGCTTTACTATTGCTGATGAAACTATGGCAATGATGCAATGTCTGGTGGATCATGATGAAGTTGATGCACTGGTTGCTGAACGGGTTTGGCAGGAAGTTGAAAAAGCATTGGCTGATGAAAATCCATGGATATTTTTTCAGGTCCTTAGACAGTGTGGTGCTTTAGCACGCCTTTTTCCTGAAATAGAGCAATTATTTGGAGTGCCACAACCAGAGAAGTGGCATCCTGAAGTGGATACTGGCATTCATACTATGATGGTTTTAGAGCAATCTGCTCGTTTGAGCAAAAACTCTGTTGTTCGTTTTGCTGCCTTGGTACATGATTTAGGAAAAGGCATAACCCCCAAGGATGAATGGCCCAAACATATTGCTCATGAGTCTCGTGGTGTTCCTTTAGTTAAAGCTGTTTGCCAACGATTGAAAGTGCCCAAAAATTATAGTGCTTTGGCTTTGCTCGTGACTGAGTTTCATTTAAATTACCACAGAATTGAAGAGTTAAAAAATTCCAAAATTGTTGATTTGCTTTCACGTCTTGATGCATTTCGACGTCCAGAGCGTTTTGAACATTTTCTTTTGGCTTGTGAGGCTGATGAAAAGGGAAGAACTGGCTATGAAAATAGTTCGAATGAAAAAACTCAGCGGTTTAGGACTTTTTTCCGGGCTGCCAATCAAGTTAAGACCTTGGATATTATTGCCCAGGGTTTTCAAGGAGTGGAAATTGCTGAACAGCTAAGAATTAAGCGTATTGCTGCAGTGAAAGCGTGCAAATAAAGTGGCTATAATAAAACTTAGTTCTGTTGAGTGGTTTGTAAGTGGTAAAGTTTTGAATCAATAATAGACAAGATTGAATCAAAAGAGGTTCGGGCAAGTAAAAAAGCGCAAATGGCACCAATGCTGTTTGCAATTCCATCAAAATAATCAAAGCTGCGATAAGCCGTCATTCCTTGAAGATATTCAATTGTTACCCCTAATAAAATGGCTCCCACCAGAATGATAATTCGAGAACTTGTTTTTTTGTATAATTGAACAAACCAGGCCACCAGAATAAAATAGGCTGTAAAATGAATGACTTTATCTTTATATTCAAAAGACATGATACTGATATCAGGTTCTCTAAGCAGTGAACCAGCCAGGATAAATCCGATATAGAGAATACCAAGAATAAGCCATAATTTTCTATAATGCATAGTTCGGCTCAATACCTCTAAAAAAACATCCAGAATAAGAAGATGCCAAGAAATAATCGATAGATAATAAATGGCATCATACCAACACTATCTAATAGTTTAATAAAGTAATGAATACAGAAATAGGCGCTGACAGCAGATAATCCAGTGCCAAGAAATATATCTGACCAGGGAATATGTGTGGCTGACTGACTAAGCTCAATTGTTTTTAAAAAGCTGGCAGCCATAATTAATGGAATTGACAATAAAAAAGAAAATCGAGCTGAAGCAGTTCGACTCATACCCATTAATAAAGCAGCCGTGATTGTAATTCCTGAACGTGATGTCCCAGGTATTAATGCCAAAGCTTGAGCAAAGCCAATGAAGAGAATAATTTTTAAACTGAGCTGATGTTCTGTTCGGGGCTTAATCTTATTAGTTAAACGTTTTTGGGCACTGGCATCAGCATACCAGAGAACTAAAGCAAAAATAATAGTGGTACAGGCGATGATGATTGGGTTGCGTAACTGCTCAGAATAACCATTAATTAAAAAACCAAAAATTCCGGCAGGAAGGGTGCCAATAATTATGCCCCAGGCCAATAAACTATCACCAGTATTTTTTCTTAATGAAATAGATTTTAGCCAATCCATAAACAAAGGTTGAACATCTTTACGAAAATACCATAGTACTGCGATTAATGTACCAAAATGAGTTGCCACATCAAAAGCTAGTCCTTGATCGCTCCAGCCAAATAGCTGAGGAACCAGAATTAGATGGGCAGAACTTGATATCGGTAGGAATTCACTTAAGCCTTGAACCAGTGACAATACTATAATTTGAATTAAATCCATATTTCCCCTGAAAGAAAACGTTCTAAAACATCAGTCCTAAAACATAAATCCATTTACAATCGATTTTGGAAGTTTTGAAATTGAAATGCGGGTAATGATAGCTTTTTGCCCTTAGCAAGTAAAATGACTTTAAATAATTCACCCATTTCTTCAGGTAAAGTCAGCATTTTTATTTGTCTGGCCACTTCAGTAAAATTCAGCACATCATTGGGATTGAGATCTTGGGTCAGCTCAACTAGTCCACCAGCCATTAAAAAATGTGCCTGAGTGGTAAAACCGCAAATACTTAATCCACTGTCATTAGCGGCGTGGGCGATACTACTGAAATCAATGTGAGCAGTGATGTCTTGTAAACCAGGAAGATAAAAAGGATCATCGTGGCGATGGTGCTGATAATGACACATTAAGGTGCCCATTGAGCGTTGAGGATGGTAATATTCTTGAGCTGTATATCCATAGTCTACTAATAAAACCGCACCAGAACCCAGGATATCAGCAATACTTTTGATCCAGTCAACTGCCTGTAGATTAACTTCAGTAATGTAAGAAGCATCTGGTTTATCCTTTAGGTGTGATAATGATTTCTGTAATATTTGAATTTTTTGAGCTGCTTTTAAGAGGTTCGGATTTTCAGGCACATCATCTTTCCAGATAAAATCTCCTTCGTCATTGAGGGATACATAACGCTCGTAAATTGAATCTTGTTCAAGTTTAATAAGATGTACGGGCATGGCATCCAGTAATTCATTTGCAATGATGATTCCGTCAAATGGTTTTTCTGGTAGACAGTTTAACCACTGAAATCGATCATATAAATGTGGTAGACGTGTTTTGATTATTTGTTGCTGGCGATCACGTAGATCAGCACTTAGCTCTAAAATAAAGTAATGTTCTGGTAGTTGGGATTGTCTTTCTAGTTCAAGAACGAGTTCAACTGCCATAACACCAGAGCCTGCCCCAACTTCCAGAAGAGTCTTCTGTTTTGTTTGCTCCATAATATGAATACATTGCAAAGCCAGACATTGAGAAAAAAGTGGTGATATTTCAGGTGCTGTAATGAAATCGCCTTGTTTGCCAAATTTCTTCAAACCAGCACTGTAATAACCTAGTCCTGGTGCATACAGGGCCATATTCATATAATCTGCGAATGTGATTTTATCGCCTTTGTTAGCAATTTCACTCTGGATCTTGTGTTTTAATCGATCACTATGAGTCTGGCTTTCAGGTGATGCTTTAGGAAATGAATCATTTACCTGATTAGCATTAATATCGGGAGTTGTTGTTCCAGTTGAAGTTTTGGGCATATTAGCTCTATATTGATTGGTCTTGTTTTGTTACCTCTCATTTATTGAGGCAACTATATTATGCTAAACTTATTTGCTAACATCCACTAATGCAAATAAGTATTGTTTATAACCGTTGTAAAAAGTATTAATAACTATTGCCACCAAGAGAGTAACCACTGATGGAAACAATTGATGAAATGTTAAAAAGTGATTTAACGAATAAAGTGGCTTTAATTACTGGTGGTGCTCAACGGGTTGGAGCTATGACTGCGCGTTTGTTGCATGCAGCAGGTGCCAATATCCTCTTACACTATCGCAATTCTCGTCAGCAGGCATTGGCACTACAAACCGAATTAAATGAGCTACGTGAAAATTCGGTTGTTTTAATTCAGGCAGACTTATTAGAAACAGTAAAACTTAAAGCACTGATTAATCAGGCTGTAGAGCAGTGGGGACGTCTGGATATCTTAGTTAATAATGCTTCAAGCTTTTATCCAACGCCTATGGGAACTGCTACTGAAAAAGACTGGGATGATCTGATTGGTAGTAATATGAAAGCACCATTTTTTTTATCTCAGGCTGCAGCATCTCATCTAGAGAAGCAGCAAGGCTGTATCATTAGTATTGTTGATATTCATGCGCAAAGACCTATGGAAGGTCATAGTGTTTATAATATGGCAAAAGCAGGATTGGCTATGTTAGTAAAAACATTGGCTTTTGAGCTTGGGCCCAATATCCGAGTGAATGGTGTGGCGCCAGGTGCTATCATGTGGCCTGCACAGGAAATGGATGATATAACCAAACAACGTATTGTTTCGAGGACCTATTTAAAACGCAAAGGTTCAGCAGAAGACATTGCCAAAACCGTTTTGTTTCTGGCGAGTAATGCCGATTATATTACGGGACAAATTATCGCTGTTGATGGCGGACGATCATTGTATTTGTAAGCGCTTTTTTTGTAAAACAATTTATATATTTTTAGGAGTGAATTTTGAATAGAGAAATCATTGCAACCAATAAAGCACCACAGGCAATTGGTACTTATTCGCAGGCCGTTAAAGTTGGAAATACTGTTTATCTTTCTGGTCAGATTCCTTTGATTCCAGAAACCATGGAAATGGTAGAGGGTGATATGGAAGCTCAAATTGTACGAGTTTTTGATAATTTAACTGCTGTTGTTCAAGCTGCAGGTGGTGATTTGAATGATATAGTTAAGTTAAATATTTTTTTGACCGATCTCAATCACTTCCCATTAGTAAATGAAGTAATGGCTCGCTATTTTTCTCAGCCTTATCCTGCCAGAGCAGCTGTTGGTGTTGCTTCATTACCTAAAAATGCTGATGTTGAAATGGATGGTGTCATGGAGTTGAAAAACGAGATTGTTAACTTTTAATGGTTAACTTCTAAAAGCTCTCCACCGTATAGCGACTCACTTGTAAAGTATCACTCCAATAGTTTGCAGGTAAGCCTGCTTTGTGTTTTAGATGTTGCAGAAACTCTTCAGGTTCAGGCAACTGTTCCCACACTGAAGGTAAAAAAGTTCCTTGTTTGTTGTTATCGCTTAAAACCAGACCATCTATCCCTGGACGAATTTGTGCGATCAATGCCTCTTCTGAATCAAACTGAAGAAGGCTGGTATCGCTCAGAATTGAAATATGATAATCCAATTGCTCATATTCTGTAGGGCTAAGGGCTGGAAAACGAGGGTCCTGGAATGCAGCTGCATAGGCATTGTGAGCAATGTCTTCAATTAAAGGTCTATGTGGAGTAAGGGTGCCAATGCAGCCTCGTAGCTCATTATTAATCTTAAGAGTGACAAATGAGGCTCTTTTTTTTTGAAGAACTTCTGGGTAGTTTGAAAGAATTAAAGTAAGAGGCTGCTGTTTTTTCAAACCACTTAAAATGGATTCTTTTGCGATTCTTTGTAGTAATTGTTGTTCAGCGGGAGAATACATAATTTTCTTGCTAGCTCTTTTATTTTAATTCTAGTTTTAACTGTTTATTCTAAACTTTTTGTTTTAAAAGAAGGCCCACGACCCATAACCGACCACTCGATCTTTAGTACCTGCTGTGTCTCCTGAATTACGCAAATCCAGCATTTGAACTTTTAAGCTGTGTTTCTTTGCACTTAAAAGCATACCTGCAATTGCTGAGCGACCACAGGCTTGCTCATAATGAATTTTTTGAGGTGTTAAATCAGCGATTGCTTCGCTAGTGGCCTGATCACATTCTTGTGCTCGCTCATAGTCTAGATAATGGCTCAAATCAGAGCTGATTAAAAAAAGTGTATTTTCTTCTAGCCACAAGGTTTCAATTAACTCGCTGACTTGCTCATCTTCTATTTGACCAATCACCAGAGGAACAAGAGTAAATTCTGGTAGAACTTTTTGAAGAAAAGGCAGTTGTACCTCAAGACTGTGCTCTTGAAGGTGGGCATCATCATGTGTTTCTACGAAAGGAAGCTGCTCAACTTTATCAATGAGTTTTCTGTCCAGAGGGATATCACCCAAAGGGGTTTTGAAGGAGTCTTGTGAACTGCAGGCAATACCAAGGATTGGAATTTTATGCGAAGGTCCTAACAAAACCACTCTTGAAATTTGTTTGGCAAATGGAATGAGTTGAGAATAAGCACTGGCTGCAATAGGACCAGAGTATATATAGCCTGCATGAGGAACTATCATGGCCTTGGGTTTTGAATTAATAGGTTTTGTTTCTGCATCATCCAGATAACCTTGTATGGATGAGTTTAACTCTTTTGTTTCTCCAGGATAAAAAGTGCCGGCAACGGCAGGATGCCTGGTGTTTATGTGTAACGTCATAATTATTAACCAATTAAATATAGGTGAAATATTTTTTTATTACCCAACTGTCAATGTCGGAATTATTTTTGTTCTATACTCAATAATAGGACATATTTTTGAGCTTGGAAGGTGATTTGCATTGAAATATATAAAATGTCAAAAATAGGGGAGTGATAAAATGCAGGTAAATGACCTCTTTGATTCCCAATCGACTGTTGCCACCAAGTATTGGCATGAACATGATGGTCGCTTACAATGCGACCTTTGCCCAAGATATTGTGTTCTCAAGCCCGGTCAAAGAGGATTTTGTTATGTTCGTGCGAATGATGGAAAGCAAATTGTTTTAACGACCTATGGTCGCTCCAGTGGTTTTTGTATTGATCCCATTGAAAAAAAACCATTAAATCACTTTTTTCCAGGCACACCAATATTATCTTTTGGGACAGCAGGTTGTAATTTGGGGTGTAAGTTTTGCCAAAACTGGGATATCAGTAAATCCAGAGCGATGGATAAGGTGATGAGTTTTGCTTCACCTGAAAAAATTGCATCAAGTGCAGCACAATATAATTGCCATAGTGTGGCTTACACTTATAACGATCCGGTTATTTTCCATGAGTATGCTTTAGATGTTGCCCATGCATGTAGAGACAAAAATATTAAATCAGTTGCGGTCACGGCGGGTTATATGTGTGATAAACCAAGAGAAGAATTTTTCTCTGTTATGGATGCTGCTAACATAGACCTAAAAGCATTTACTGAGAGTTTTTATAAAAAACAAACGGGTAGTCATTTACAAGCTGTATTAGAGACTTTAGAGTATCTTTATCACCATACAGATGTCTGGTTTGAGATCACGACTTTATTGATTCCTGGACTGAATGACTCTGAAGCAGAAATTGAAGCAATGACACAATGGGGAATTACTCATCTTGGACCAGAAGTTCCCTGGCATTTCACTGCATTTCATCCGGATTACAAAATGGAGAAAATACCGCCAACTTCTCTGCAAACATTATTAAATGCTTGTGATATAGCTAAAAAAAATGGTTTTTATTATGTTTATTCTGGCAATGTACATGATAAAAAAAGCAGCAGTACCCTATGTCATCAATGTGGTTCACTTTTGATTGGACGAGACTGGTATGAGTTGAGTGATTGGAACCTCTCAGCATCAGGAAAATGCCTGTCATGTGGTACAATATGTCATGGAAAATTTGCTGAAAAAGCAGGAACATGGGGAAGTAAAAGGCAGAGCATTATTTTATAGAAAAAAATGGTATCAGCTAAATTTTATATAGACTATTTCTCTTCTTTAATAAATGAGTACAATTCATTTATCTGTGGTATCCTACACTATATAGAAACTCATATTTTGTTGGCATTAGAGACATCAAGAAATTAATGGATATGGAAACAGAAGTCATTGATATTGAGCGCTTGAAATTTTTTGCGCCTTTTCACACCCTTACTGATAAACAGCTTGAATACATTGCAATAAATGCGCAAGTTTTGCAAGTCGGTTCAGGTAAAGTTGTAATTGATTTAAATTCAAATTCACAAGATAAATACCTTTTACTTGAAGGAACCCTAAAGCTACGTGCTTTTGATGATTCGGTCAGTATTATTGAGGCCGATAGTGTTCGTGCTCGAAATCCAGTTGCTCAACTTAGACCAAGTCGTTACCATGTTTCAACTAATTCTTTGTGCAAATTACTGGTATTGAAGGATGATTTTCTTAATACCGCAATTGAACAGTCAGAAGTCTCGTCCTCTTTCAGTCTTAGTGAAATGCCTCTTGATGAAGAACATGAAGAAGATCGGATTTTGTATGAGTTGATCCTGGAATTACAGCAGGGTAACTTTATTTTACCCAGTTTACCCAGTGTTGCGACACGTATTCGTGAAACCATTGCCGATGAAAACTCAGGTGCAGATGATATTGCCAAAGTGATTATGGCCGATCCTTCTATTGCAGCAAAAATTATTAAAGCAGCAAATAGCGCTTTATATCAACGCCGTAAAAAAGCAGAAGATTGTAAATCTGCAGTTGTGAGTTTGGGAACAAAGGTGACAACACAGCTAGTCACATCTTTTGCCTTAAAAGAATTATTTACCTCATCGAATAAATTACTTGAACAACGTATGAAAAAGCTTTGGGAACATAGTATAGACATTGCTGCGATTAGCGCGGTTCTGGCTAAGGTGACTCCAGGCTTTAGTGCTGAACATGCCATGTTGTCTGGATTGATTCATGATATTGGGAACATCGCCATTTTAAATAAAGCGGCCGATCATCCGTTAATTGTGGATAGCGAAGAACATTTAGAGAAAGTCATGACGAAAATGCATGCCCAGGTGGGCAGTTCCATTTTAAGGAACTGGGATTTTTCTGATGATTTTATACGAGTGACTGAGGAAACCGAAAACTGGATGTATAATGAAAATGAACAGGCCGATTTAGTTGATATTATCAATATGGCTCATTTGCATAGTTATATAGGTTCTCCAAAACAAAAAGATGTGCCTATCATTGATCAGGTGCCTGCCTTTCACAAATTGGCTCTTGGAAAACTGACACCAAAATTAAGCATTCAGGTTTTGGAAAAAGCACACGAACAAATCAGAGAAACAAAGGCAATGTTGCATTTGTAAAGTAGCCTTTATCATCTTTAATTTCTCTATCTTTAATAGTGTTAAATGTCCCAATTAAAATCTAATTTTTCTAATGCCTCTGCATCAGTTGACTGCCTGAGTGTTTTCCACATGTCTGCGATAGTCAGTTTGGTTTGTGGATGAATAAGTTCAGGCGTTAAATCGGCTAAAGGTGATAGTACAAATGCGTATTTTTCAATTTCATCTCTAGGAACGCTGATACCGTGACTATTAATAATATCCTGGTCATATAACAGTAAATCGATATCCAAAGTCCGAGCAGAAAATTTCTCTTGATTTCGGCGACGTCCGTTTTGATGCTCAATCTCTTTAAGCTTCTTCTCAACCTCAATGGGAGACAAGTCCGTTGAGAAACTGGCTACTAAATTAAAAAAATCATCACCATCAAAACCTACGGCCTGTGTTTTATAAACGGGAGATAGTTGTAAATGACAATGCTCTCCAAATGATTCTTTCAGATATTGCACTGCAAGACGGATATATTTTTCCTGGTCAATATTGCTGCCAATGCCAACATAAACCATATGCTTACTCATTATTTTCTCTTTCTCATATTTTACTAGGGTGGGGAAGTCTTAGGTTCTATATCTTTCAATAATGACACCAACACCACTGGCTTCATTTACCGCAACAGGCTTATTTAATTTAACACGAACCCACTGAGCCATAAACTCCTGCAAAATTATGCGACTGACTTCTTCTGCAAATGATTCAACTAACTGGTATTGATGGGTTTTAGCCAAAGTTTTTATCCGTTCACAGACACTGAAATAATCAATACAATGTTCGATTTGGTCACTTTCTACTGCAGATGAAATTGAGCAACCAATATCAATGTCAAGAATAATGGGTTGTGCTTTTTCTCTTTCCCAATCATGGATGCCGATCATGGTGTCCAATTTCAGTTGGCTAATAAAAACAATGTCCATTTCTGGATTCATGCAAACAGTCCTGTCACTATTCTTCTTATGACTTTTTTGTAACGAGTGTCACTTAAAAAGCCTGGTACTAAGCTAAAAAGCTGAATTAAGCTAGCATGTTCGTTTATTAGTCAGTTAAAATCAAGTCACTATAGCGTATTTCCATCTTTGGTAAGTTGAATCGCTTACGATGGGAACACGTTTTTTGATATAAGTTGAATTTAAATTGAATACAAAATGACTTTTTACGAATTTGTTAAATACATCCATGTGACGGCAATTACTTTATCTATTTGTGGTTTTATGGCTAGAGTATATTTAAAACTGAATGATTCTCCGCATCAGAACAAATACTGGTTTAAAAAATTGCCTCACACAGTTGACACTTTATTATTAGTGACCGCTTTGACGATGGTTTATATTATGGGTGTTAATCCTTTAACTACTTTCTGGATAGCAGAAAAAATTATTGGGCTATTAATTTATATATTGCTGGGTATGATTGCGTTGAGATGGGGAAAAACAAAAAATATTCGAATGACTGCAGCAGTAATGGCAGTTATGGTTTTTTCTTATATCGTCTATGTCGCGCATTATAAAGCGCCAGCTGTTATTTTTAGTTATTCATAAGTTTCTGACAAACTAAAAATCCAGATTTCATGAGCTTATTGAGAACCTAACGGCCTCCATCTTGCTTGTAAGAAAATTTTCATCTTGATCTTAATCATTCATACCTGACGTTATTATTGCTTTAATATCAACTTAAATTTTATCGGGGATACACGTGTTTATACAAATCGATGAACAGCCAAAAAAATCTTTTGCGCTGTTTAATTTAGGATTTCGACCATTTTTTTTACTTGCTGCATTATCGGCCATTTTTTTAATGGGTGTTTGGGTGCTGTCGTATGCTAATTTAATTCAACTGAATACTTACTACGGGTTTATTGACTGGCATAGCCATGAAATGTTATTTGGTTATTCTGCTGCCGTTATTGCTGGTTTTTTATTGACAGCTATAAAAAATTGGACCAATGTTGATACGATCACTAAGACTCCTTTGGCAATTCTTGCAGGTATTTGGGTTTTAGCAAGAATTTTACCTTTTACCGCAGTTCCTGGGCTAATCATTGCTGTGGTGGATGTGTCCTTCTTTTTCTTTTTAACTCTGGCGGTTGCTCACCCTATTCTTAAAGCAAAACAAAGCAATAATTTTATTATGATTGCGATTATCAGTCTGTTTTTAGTGGGTGACATACTGGTGCAAAGCCAACATCTTGGACTGATGGTAAATGGTGTTGCAAAAGGTAATTTATTGGCACTATACAGCGTTTTATTAATTATCCAGGTTCTAACTGGACGTGTGATGCCCTTCTTTACAAGAGTAGTCGTACCGGAAACAGAAGTGGTTGAACGCCCCTTATTAGAAAAAATACTTTTAATTACTTTGGTGTTACTGGCTCTTGCTGATGTTTTTGCTATAAATGGGCTAATAATCTCACTATTATCGGCAATTCTTTTGGTTGCACATACTATGCGAGTGTCCCCATGGTTTTCTAAGCCCGTCCTTAACGTTCCAATTCTTTGGGTACTCTATGCAGGATATCTGTGGTTTCTTATTGGTTTTGCAATGAAGGTTTTTGTTGGCTTTGATTTGGTTGCTAATAATCAGGCTGTTCATGCATGGACTGTGGGAGTGATTGGTATTACCACTTACGGAATGATGGCGCGGGTGTCATTAGGGCATACAGGACGTGAAATGTTACCTTCTCAATTAGCAGTTATCGGGTTTTACTTGCTGTCTTTGGCTACGGTGATTCGTGTGATTTTTCCTTTATTTTCCATGACACATTACGTGCTTTGGATTGAAGTCTCTGCGATACTCTGGAGTGTTGCATTCGTTCTTTTTGCGATTGTTTATACACCTGTTTTAACTCAGCCCCGAGTGGATGGCCGAGCGGGTTAAAACTCAGAGTTGATTATCCTGCTTTAATGGAGCTCATAATAGCCCCATTAAAGCAGTCTCTATTGGTTAGACTTTTGTTTCAGCTAGCCAGAAGTCATGCTTATTACAAAAGCTGGTTGCATATAATTTGCCTTTATAACCTTCCGGTAAAGTGTAACTGGATATTGCCTCTTCATCATCTGGTGTAAACGTCTTTTCACCCAGAACCTCTCCATCTTGAGACACCAGTGTGTGACGGACAATAAAATGCTTAGTGGACATACCATGATCTGTATTCAAAGTGACTTTTTGGCCGTCAATTGTGATCTTGGGTAAATGTCCTCCCACTTTTTTTGCCCATTTTCCAGGGTTTTCCTTGGTATAGATAACACCAGCCATTGATACATGACTAGAAGCCAGGATATTACTCGAAGTTGCTGTTGCTACCGTTGCCACAGCTGCTGTAGAAAGTGCACCTTTTAAAAACGAGCGACGTGTATTTGTTGGTTCTTTTGAATGATGGCTTGAATTGAATGCTGTGTTGGTTTTAGACATGTTTTTTTCCTTAAAATGAGATCGATTTCTTAATCAACAGTTTTACTGCTTTTAGGAGTTTATGTTTTTGTTGATAAATGTCAATAAAACATGAGTGAAAAAATCCTGTATAATAGCGACCTTATTAATTAATACAGACCTAAGTATCGTGCCAATCGAACCTATTACAATTACATTTTTAACTGTTGTTTTGACTCTAATCGCCTATCTTTTTGGCTCCATTTCTGCTGCCATTATCACATGTAAGGCCATGGGGTTACCGGACCCAAGAACTCAGGGGTCTAATAATCCTGGCGCGACAAATGTCTTACGAATTGGTGGAAAAAAAGCAGCTATTATTACTCTGCTTGGTGATATGTTAAAAGGACTTTTACCCGTTTTGGTTGCTGTTGCGTTAAAAAGTGATGATTTAACATTGGCTCTGGTTGCCAGTGCTGCCTTTCTGGGTCATCTTTATCCCATTTTTTTTGGTTTTAAAGGTGGCAAAGGGGTTGCCAC
>JAPHSW010000144.1 GCA_026196615.1 Gammaproteobacteria bacterium
AATAGTATTACAACAGCGCTGGGCGGTACAGTTGTAATGAATCAGGATGGTACATTCACCTATACAGCACCTGTAAGAATTCATAATGATTTAATTTCAGATCAAGATAGCTTTGTTTATAAATCATCTGATGGTGAAGATCAGTCATCGTGGACGACTGTTAATATTGATATAACGGATACAAATCCAGTGGCTGATTTTGATTTTGATGTTGTGGATATGGGAGACTCAACTTCTGGTAATGTTTTATCCAATGATACAATTATTGATTCACCAAATGAAAGATTAACTGCTATCGAATTTAATGGTACAACATATGATAGTTTTGATTTGAATGGCAATTTAACAATTACAACTGACAGTGGTATTTTGACTATTAATCAAGATGGTTCATACAATTACACCTCTACATTGTTTACAACAGCAGGTGGTTCAAATGGCTTAGCTGATTGGTCAGACTTATCTATCACTGCTTTTAATGGTGCACGCACAGTAGTAGCTGACAATGAATTTTTTATTGACGGCACAACATATCTTCCAACAAGCAATAATATACTTTCATTGACAGGGACAGGTTCTCTTACCGTAGTTGATGATGTTTTAGGTGATGGTACGGATGGTATTGGTATTGCAGAAGGATCGGGTAATTCAACTTATTTGAATGGACATCCAACGAATCCTGAAGCAATTTTATTAAATTTTGGTAATGATATTTCGTCAGCTGATGTTAATTTTTACTCTGGAACTAATTCTGGTGTACCTTTTTATTGGGCTACTTATGATTCAGACGGCAATTTTGTAGATTCAGGCAATGGTGCAATTTCAAAGCCTACCTTTACACTTAATATAGAAAATACATCGTCTGATCCATTTCAATATGTTGTTTTTTATGGAGTGGATAGCAGTGCAAGTAGCAAAGTTTTAATCACTGATGTTGAAAATATTGAGTATGCAGATTTATCTCCTGATGTATTCAACTACACTGTAATGGATGCTGATGGTAATACTGATGTTTCATCTCTTACTATTAATCAAGTAGGTATTGGAGATGATGTTGCAACTGTCTTTGAAGCTGGTTTGTCTGATGGCACGGATCTTACAGCAGATACTGTTGTAACAGGTAATATTTTGGCAAATGATCAGGGACTTTCTGCTACAACATCTATCACTTCGGTTGAAGGAAATAGTTCTATTATTAATGGAACTATTACAGTAACAACAGCTTTAGGACAATTGGTTGTTTATACGGAAGCAAGTGCTAGTCATAATGCAGGAGATTATATATATACCTTAAATGATAATAGTGTTGCTGGAGACAATGTTATAGATTCATTTAATTATGTTGTTACAGACAGTTCTGATAATTCAACTTTTGATGCAAATCTTATTGTTAATGTCGTTGATGATGCTCCAGTTGCAACTTCCATGGTTAAAAATCTTCAAGTGGATGATAGCGTATTTACTACAAACCTTGTCATTGTGCTTGATAGTTCTGGAAGTATGGGGACTACTCGTATGCAACTTGCGAAAGACGCATTGAAATATATGATTAGTGGTTATGATGATATAGGTAACGTTAATATTCAAATTATTGATTTTGATAGTTCTGTAAATGAATCTCAATGGTTTACAGATGATGTATCATCAGCTAATGACTTTATTGATAATGTTACTTCAGGTGGTACAACTCATTATGATGATGCTCTTAATGCTGTAATAGATGATTTTTCAAAGCCAGCCGCTGATCAGACTCTTGTTTACTTTTTATCAGATGGTAATCCATACCCAGGAACTAACGGGGTAGATGATACTGTTGTTTATACCGATTCTTTAGGGGTTGAACATACTGGAAGTTCTGCATGGGAAAAATTTGTTGATGAAAATGTTGATAAAGCTTACGGTGTAGGTATTGGAACAAATGTTGATACTGACTTAGGACTTAATTCTATTGCCTATCCAGGGAGTGCCATATTAGTAGAGGATGAATCAGAATTATCAACAACTCTTTATGACAGTATTAATACTGGATATGTATCTGGGTCTGTTAGTGTTTTTGACTCTGATACTTCTGGTATTGTTCTAGGTGCTGACGGAGGTCATATTGAATCTATTACTATAGATGGTACAACATATAATTATGATCCTAGTACACCTGAAGTGACTTATACAACAGCACTTGGTGCAAGCCTTACTTTTAACTTTGAAACTGGTGCTTATTACTATGGAATTACACTTGATGATTCAAATTATGGTCAGGTTGAAACATTTTCTCTAGTTGCTATTGATAATGATGGTGATACTGTTAGCTCTGATTTTTCTGTTAACTTAAATTTTAAAGCAGACTTTGATGCAAATGTTGATACCATTATAACTAATAGTATTGTAGGGGATGATCTTGTCATACCAGATACTGCTCTGTTGGCAAATGATACGGGAAGTAATTCAATTAATTCAACTTTTGATGCCGTAGGTGGTGCTGTTACTCATAATACAACAACTACAACTTTCAATACAGGAGGTGATTTTGGAACAGTCGCATCTGTTATTAATGAGTCAACTGTTTTACCTGGTGACACTGAATCTAACCCACTAAATAATTCATTGCAAACAGCTTATGATTTAACTGATCGTTCACTTTATGGACAAGTTAGTGCTGCAGACAGTAGCTATCTCGGTGATTCAACATTACCAAGTGTTAAATATGTTGGTGCAATAGGTGATGAAAGCGATTCTGATTCAGATCATGATAGTGATTGGTTAAAAGTCAGTTTACAAAAAGGTGAAAAAATAATCCTTGATGTTGACTTTGGTATTGGTGGTAACTCTGATGAGAGTACAGATACTTATCTCTATATTCGAAATTCAGATGGTGATATTATCGCCCAAAATGATGATGCTCCTAATTCTAGTACTGGAGGGTTAGGTTCATCTAGTCGCTATGATTCGTATCTTGAATATTCTGCACCTGAAAATGGTGAATACTATATTCAGGTGACAACATATGATGCGGTTAATAATAATAATGATAATGAAGGTACCTATGATCTCTGGTTGAGTATAGATAATTCAGCAATAGAGTCATCTTCTTTTGATTATGATATTGTTGGTGTGAGTAAAACTGATTCAACCACTGTTGATATCACTTATCAAACAGGAGATACCGTTCAGGGTGGCAGTGAAGATGAAATATTAATCGGTCGTGATAATGCAAATGACACTCTTATTGCCGGGGATGGTGATGATATCTTAATTGGAACTAGTGGTAACGATACATTTATTGGTGATGCTGGTGCAGATCTTTTTGTCTTTGGTAATTCTTCACAGGGAAATAATGTGATTGATGACTTTAATCAAGGAGAAGGGGATACGTTGATTTTTTCAGATTTATTAATCAGTGCCTCTGATGAACTTTCTGCTCACTTGACTCTTGATGCCGATAGTAATGGAGATACCATAATAACAGTCACTGATAATAATACGACTGTAACATTGAAAGATGTTAAATTGGACTCTTTAAATATTGATACCAATAATCCATTAGGTGATTTAATGACCAGTATCAAATCAGATATTGAGCCTGATAGTATTTAATTTTAAAGTGAGAGACTTATAATTATCCTTAAGTGTCAGAAAATTTTACAGAAATAAGTTTGTTTTTAGATGATTTATTTAAAAACAGCTTATTTTATGTATTATTGTAAGTGTTTGTTGAGTATTTAAAGGGATAATACTTATGCTTAGTTTTATTCCACTTTTTAGTCAGTTTTTTTAACAGTTTTTTCTTCTTCAACTTTTATTTATGATTTTTTCTCTATAAGTTATTGATTATTAATATTAATGTCTTTGTGGTGTGATTTTTGCTTGTTATGTGGTTGATTATGTTTTTAAACCGGGATTTAGGAAAAGTAATTTAAATGTTAAAACAAATAATAATTATTAGCTTTTTATTGTTAACATCTTCTAATGTTTTTGCAACCCTACAATTTGAAGAAGAACCAGCCAATAATAGTGCTGCATACGGTACTGTTTTTGATGCTGTAAAATACTCTGGTTTTAAATCAATAGTGGATGCAAAAGGTAATCATAGTTTTGACTTCTTTAAGTTTAAAATTAATGATGATGATACGGTTGGTAATTTTACATTTAATCCAGCTTTTACTGCCCTTGGTTATGTTATCTATGATACTGATATGACAACGGTCATTAATAAAGTAGGTAATATTAATTATATATTTGATCAATCGGATGATTATTACTTTATCAGAGTCGATAGTAATAATGATTATTATGAGTTGAATATTTCATTTACTGCAAGTGAAAAGACTTCAACTATTCCAGAACCAACTTCATTAGCTTTATTGGGGGTAGGTTTTTTATTTGCTGGAAGCTTAAGACGTAGATAATCTTTTAATATTCAATCATAAAAAAAAGCCTCATTTAAGAGGCTTTTTTATTTAACTAAATTGACTCTCAAATTCATTAATAAACCGCGTTAATTCACCTTGTGGTAAGTGATTAATTCCCGCTGCTGCTTTCCGTCCACCGCCACTTTCAAATTGACGACAAAGATCGTCGGCTCCAGTTTTATCATTTAATGGTGCTCGCACACTGATCAAATAACCACCAAGTTTATTTTGTGTTAATACTGCATGTGCTCTGTCTGGAAATTGGTTGACAAGATCATTACTGTATACACCACTGATTCGTCTGGCCCAAGCTTCATTGGGAAGGATAAAAAGGGCTGTTTTATCTGTTTGATGTTCTGGTTTTAAATTGCTAATGTGAGCATTATCATTATCATAACCAGATTTTAATTCTTTATAAATAGAGTCAGTATCACCAATAAAATCTAATGGGTTTAGATAAGGTAGTAATTTTTTATAGAGTTCATCTGGAGCAAAGTGTAGATCATCAACATTAGCACCATAACCATTATAGTTAATATAAGTACCTAATGCTTTTAAATTTTCCCGGTCATTATCATTAATTTGATGCACTTCTGCTAATGTTTCTGCAGATTTATTAAGGTTGTCCCCAAATGCACCTGTGATTGCCCACAATGGTGATTGCTCCTCGTTTGTAAAGGAAGTGAGATATTGATTCATTAATAGGCTCGTACAAATATTGGCTTGAGTATCAATCAATGTTTTTAAATTAGTATCCTGTGGAATTTCACCACTATAATGATGATCAATATAAAGGATTTCTGCGCCATTATTTAAATTTCTCAACAATTCACTACGATTTTTATCAAGTGAAATGTCTAAAACATTTATTTCATCACCAGGACTTGCACTTACTTTTTCAAGTAATTTTATATCTCTTTTAATTCCTGTTATAAGTTCTGACTGGAGCGGTATTGCATGTCTTAATTGTAATAATGAACAAATGCCATCAGCATCCCCATTGAATACATCATATATTGTCATGTGTTATCCATAAAATTATAAAAATAGCTAATTTTTTTTTGCTTATATTGAACTGCAGTTTTCAGAGGCTTCGATGTAACCTTCTCGAAACAGATAAAGGTAAATTTCTTGGGCTGCTGCCATTGGAGAAAAATTATTAGTATCAATTCTGAGCTCAGGATTTTCTGGTGTATCATAAGGATCACTAATTCCAGTGAATTCGGGAATAATACCTTTTCGGGCTTTTGCATATAAGCCTTTTCTATCACGTGATTCGCAAACCTCTAAAGAGGTTGCTACATGAATTTCAATATAAGCACCGTATTGTTCTATTAATGAACGGGCATTTTTTCTCATTTCAGTATATGGAGCAATAGGCGCACAAATGGCGATGCCACCATTTTTTGTAATTTCATTGGCAACAAAACTAATGCGTCGAACATTGATGTTGCGATCATTTCTGGAAAATCCTAATTCGCTGGACAAATTGTGTCGGACAATATCTCCATCTAATAGTGTGACAGGTCTGCTACCCAACTCAATCAACTTTGCATAAATGATTTTTGCTAAAGTGGATTTTCCAGAGCCTGAGAGCCCTGTAAAAAAAAGTGTAAAACCTTGTTTGCAGCGAGCAGGATAGGCACGACTTAAAGCTTTAAGCACTTCAGGATAACTAAACCATTTGGGTATTGTATGATTATTATGAAGATAATCTTTTACTTCTTGAATGGATAACATTTCACTTTTTAAATTTTTCTCTTTTATCTCAGAAAGAGGTAGAAATTCTTTGTTTTCTGGTACATAGCGTGTTTCTTCAATGGCAATGACTTTAATGCCTAATTCATCTTCATATTCTGATACATACTGTTGAGCAGCTGAATGTGAATAAAATTTGTTTTCTGTATGTAGTGTTTGAGTTTCTAATGACGTTTTGGATGGTGGTGAGGCATGATCTGGACCAATTAAAATATGTGAACAACCATAATTTTTATTAATGATAGCATGCCAGAGAGCTTCTTTTGGGCCTGCCATTCTCATTGCCAGTGGAAGTAAGGACATAAGCGCCAGGTTATCAGGATAATATTTTTGTATTGCCTGATAACAATGAACTCTTGCATAGTAATCCAAATCACCAGGCTTTGTTACACCTACTGTTGGGTGTATGAGTATATGAGCATTAGCTTTTCGGGCAGCATCTAATGTGATTTTTTGGTGAACCTGATGCATAGGTTGGCTTGTTTGAAATGCTAGTACATTACGCCAACCACGTTTTTTAAAACTTTCTCTTAGCTCTTTAGGAGATGACCAAAGTTGTTCAAAATCAAAGTGAGAAAGCTCTTCTGTTCCTTCAATTTGCCCGCCAATATAGTGAGATTTACATTGATTTAATAAATAATCCACGCCAGGGTGAAGTTCAGACGTTGTTCCATAAATTGATTCTGCTTCTAGTTTCTTATCAGCTTGCCAAATATCAGAAACAGTCAATACGGCAGGCATAAAACCTTCAGTATCACGTAGTGCGATCTTATCTCCTGGGTTTAACTTTGCCGCAAATTCAGCTTCAACATCAAGAATAATAGGTATGGGCCATAATAGATTATTCGGTAGACGAGCTGTTGCAATGACTGAGTTATAGGCTTCTTGATCCATGTAACCTGTTAAAGGAGACATAGCCCCATTAAGTAGCATTTCTAAATCACATAATTGCCTTTTACTTAGAGTAATTGACAGAAAATGTTCAGATTGTTGTTTTAAAGTTTCAGCCTTTTTTTTGTCGACTAGAAGGTTGACCAAATGACCACCATGAGGCATATAATATTCCTTGGTTATAATCAGTATAATTTTCTGTCAATTATTATACTCTTTTATTTTGTCTTTTTAGTAGGTAATTAACGGAATACTTTTAATTTAACTAATGCAAATCAATGTTGTGAATTAAACAATATGATAGAATTCTGCTAATAAGTAATTTTAAGGAGATGATGTTAACCATGACTGAGACAGAAAACCTTGCCAACACAAAGCTACAAGAACTGATCAATGAAAATAAACAGCTAAAAGAGAATAATGTAAAACTAAAGAAGGGCAATTCAAAAGCTGTTAAAAAGTATAAACTGGAACAATCTCTTAAGCCGTACCAGGCAGAATTGATTAAAATGCAGAAGTATCTGGAAGAAACAGGAAAACGAATGATTATCTTGTTTGAAGGACGCGATGCTTCGGGCAAAGGTGGAACCATTCGTCGTGTGACGCGATATATGAATGAAAAACACTATCGAATTGTTGCTTTAGGTAAACCGACAGAAGAACAAAAAACTCAATGGTTTTTTCAAAAATACATCAATCATCTTCCTGCAGGAGGTGAACAGGTTCTTTTTGATCGGAGTTGGTATAATCGTTCTATGGTAGAGCCCGTGTTTGGTTTTTGTACTGATCAGGAATATAAAAATTTTATGAAAGGTGTGACAGGATTCGAAAAAGATCTTGTCAGACAAGGTACGATTTTAGTTAAACTTTATTTTAGTGTTACTCGAGAAGAACAAGCTCGAAGGTTTAAGCGTAGAAAAACAGATCCATTGAGGCAATGGAAACTATCAGAAGTTGATGTTCAGGCTCAGGAACGTTGGGATGACTTTACTAATGTGAAGTATGAAATGTTGAAAAAAACTCATACAGCTGCTGCTCCTTGGACGATTATTCGCTCAAATGATAAGCATCAGGCACGTCTTAATGCAATGAAAACCATTTTGAATAGTGTTCCTTATGAACGATTGGACAAAGATTTAGATTTTGTTCCTGATAGTAAGGTGGTTTATTCTGGTGCCCATGAGATAGAAATTATGGAGGCACAAAGATTGCGTGAAGGTAAATTTGTTACATAGATAGATTTATTCATATCCAATATAAAAAAAGCATTTAGAGTTTTGTCTAAATGCTTTTTTTTTGTGTTCATAGTAATTAATTGGAATGGTGCTTATCGAAAAAGTAAAAATAGTATACAATCATGTCTCTTAAAACCAACTCATCATGATATTATTTCTAAACAGGGCAATCTGTGAAAAGAGCGATTATTTTTCAATATTTTTCTCCACTAATTCAATCTCTTAGTCTAGTATTCGGTCTGAGTTTTATATCTCTGAATTTGTATGCTGAAATAAGAACTCTTTCAAATGATATTAATCTTGAAGGTAACTTTGTTCAAGGTGGTCTTGTCATTGGGAAAACACCACCAAATAGTAGGGTTATATTTGATCATAAATCGATTCGTGTCTCTTCCAATGGTACATTTATAATTGGCTTTAACCGTGATGAACCATCAAAGGTAAATTTAGAAATATCAACACCAGATGGAAGAGCAATAAATGAAGATATACGTGTTAATAAAAGACAATATAATATCCAACGAATTGATGGCCTGCCAAAATCTAAAGTGACCCCTGGAAAACCAGAAGTTTTGTCACGAATTAAGAAGGAAGCTGCACAGGCTGCTCATGCTCGAAAACGTGATGATGAACGATTCGATTATCTGGAAAGCTTTATTTGGCCAAGTTCTGGACGTATTAGTGGTGTTTATGGAAGTCAACGTGTTCTTAACGGTAAGCCAAAACGTCCGCACTTTGGAGTCGATGTCGCTGCACCAATAGGTGCAAATGTAGTTGCACCAGCCTCCGGGGTTGTTACATTGGCTAATCCTGATATGTTTTATTCAGGTGGTACCATTATTTTAGATCATGGTCATGGACTTTCATCGACATTCTTACACCTCAGTAAACTATTGGTTAAAACTGGAGACAGGATAAAACAAGGTGAGCTGATTGCTAAAGTGGGTGCGACAGGACGTGCAACAGGAGCTCATCTGGATTGGCGGATGAATTTATTCGAACGTCGTGTTGATCCGCAACTACTTGTCCCACCAATGGATACTAAATAAAAGGTTGTATAATTAATGTTTAAAAATACCATTTTCTCAGGTAAGAGAATATTTAATCGTTATATAAATATAATGGTGCTATCCACCTTTTTGTTTTTATCTTCATCAATTTATGCAGCACCAATTGAAGTTTTTGTGTCGATTTTACCTCAACAATATATAGTTGAGAGAATTGGTGGTGAACTGGTGAATGTCAATGTGATGGTCAAACCTGGTCAATCGCCAGAGACTTTTGAGCCATCACCTAAAATGATGTCTTTGTATTCAAGCTCAGATGTTTATTTTACTATTGGCCTACCTTTTGAACAGGTATGGATTGATCGCGTTGCTTCACTTAATGATGCTATTTCTATTGTTCAAACTCAAGCTTCATCTGAATTTTTAATAAAGGAAGAGCTAGAACATCATGGGCATGAAGCACATCATTCCTGGGACCCTCATACCTGGCTTTCTCCAGTCATGTTTTTAGAACAGGCAAAAATAGTACTTAATGAACTTAAGTTATTATCACCAAAAAATAAAAGTATATTTTTAAATAATTACAATAAGTTAGAAGAAGAAGTTAAAGTGATTAATAATGAATTTCTTGCTCTGTTCAAACTTAATAATAAAAAGAACTTTATTACATTTCACCCGGCTTTTTCATATTTTGCTAAAGAATATGGTTTGACTCAAATTTCTATAGAAGTAGAGGGTAAAGAACCCTCTGCAAAACAAATTGCGCAAGTTATTGATCGCATAAAAAATGAAAATGTCTCTTATATCCTTATTGAAAAACAATTTAACCAAGTGATTCCAAAAACCATAGCCAAATCAGTTGGTGCTCAGTTGCTTATACTTGATCCTTTAGCGCTGGACTATTTTGTGAATATGAGAGATATTGCTCATAAGATAAATAAAGGGCTTTTTTAAAGTCAATTATATAGTTTTTTTCCTGAGATTTATTATGAGTAAAGTTGTGACTGATCCACAAACTGAAAAAACACCTGTTTCAAATGAAGTTGCCATTGAAATTAATGAACTCAATTTCTCTTTTGAATCTTTATCTATCCTTGAAAATATCAATATGACTATTGAAAGAGGTGATTTTGCTGGGTTAGTAGGGCCAAATGGGGGAGGGAAAACCACTTTACTTAAACTGATTCTTGGTTTATATAAAGCTCAAACAGGTAAAATTAAGATTTTTGGTAAGCCCTTAAAAAATCAGCGTAAACTGATTGGTTATGTTCCTCAGTATGCTAATTTTAATAGTGATTTTCCTATTTCTGTTCAAGATACTGTTTTACAAGGTCGTCTTGGGATTAGTCGATGTTTGGGGGCTTATTGCCAGAAAGATAAAGTAATTGCACAAAAAGTGATGCAAGAAACTGAAATAGACAATCTTGCACAGCGTTCAATCCAGTCTTTATCTGGTGGACAGATGCAAAGAGTCTTAGTGGCTCGTGCGTTGGCTGCCGAACCTGAGATACTGCTTTTGGATGAACCAACAGCTAATATAGACCAACGAGCTGAGAAAGATATCTTTGATTTATTTAAATCAATTAATCAAAGGATGACTATTCTTATTATTTCTCATGATATTGGTTTTGTTTCAGATTATATAAACAAAGTTTTTTGTCTTAATAAAACTCTGGTGTGTCATGATTCAACTCCTGTGACAAGTGATACGATTCATACTTTGTATGGAGGACATGTTAGTGAAGTTCACCATCACCACTAGTGATGTATTTCATAATATCCAATATTGAAAAATACTCGGTATAATTAATCTATTAATATAATAAGAATCATCAATGTTTGAATTTTTTACTACGTTATCATCACAGGCTTTTTTACAAAATGCTGTGCTAGGAGGTTTACTCGCTAGTATTGGTTGTGGTTTGACTGGCAGTTTTGTTGTGGTCAATCGAATTGGTTACATGGCAGGCGGTATTGCGCATTCTGTTTTAGGTGGAATGGGTATTGCCTATTATTTGGGATTAAATCCATTTGCAGGGGCGTTGATTGCAGCATTATTAGCGGCTCTTATTATTGGCGTGATAAAACTAAAATGGCAGCATCAAGAAGATACAACCATTGGGGCTATCTGGGCAGTTGGTATGGCAATTGGTATAATATTTATAAGTAAATCAGATGGATATAATACAAACTTAATGTCATTTCTATTTGGTAATATTCTTATCATTTCTGATGAACAATTACTTATCATGTTGTTACTGGATATTATAACGATTATTTTTGTTGCCGCTTTTTATAAACAGTTAGTTGCTATTTCTTTTGATATTGAATTTGCAACTGTTCGTGGAATTAATGTTAATCTCTTTTATTTACTTCTTCTTTGTCTAATTGCTATAACTGTGGTTTTGCTTATTCAAGTTGTAGGACTAATTCTTGTTATCGCGTTGCTGACATTACCAGCGGCCATTGCAAAACAATATGTCCACTCTATTGGTTTGATGATGTTGCTCGCTTCAGGTCTGGGTATGTTCTTTACTTCTACTGGATTGTTTTTATCTTATGAACCTGATTTGCCTGCAGGAGCAACAATTATTCTCGTTGCTGGTGTAGCTTACTTTATTTCAAGTCTTTTTAAGTCATTAATTCGTTTTAAAGCATCGCCATCTTTTAAAGAATAGATTTAATTAATGCATATTGATCAACAAGTACTCGAATTAGTCATCATTTCAATAGTCAGTTTTACTGCCGGAACTTTTATTATCTGGCTATACTTTCGTTCCAAAATCGATCATTTACTTCAGCAAGCACAGAATAATATAAAGCTTCAATATGATGCAGAACGAAGAGTTCTTGAACTGGATCTTGAAAATTTTGAAAATGAATTAGATTCATTAAGAGAACAGCTGGCAGAAAAAGAGTTTGCTTTATATAAAAAAATAGATGAACTCTCTAAAATGAATGAGCTCAGAGCAATTTATGCTACGCGTGCTGCACAGATCAATGATTATAAAGATGAAATTGAAAAATCTTCATCTGAAGTGCAGAAGTTAAGAGAGGAATCATATGATTATCAGAGACAACTCTCTGAACTTCAAATTAAGTCAGATGAAAAATTAAAAGCTGCTCAACTTATCATTGAAAATCTGGAACAGTCTAAACAACAGTTAAGCGAACAATTTGAATTATTAGGGAATAAAATTTTTTCTAAAAACTCTCATGAATTAAAAATCACTAATCAACAGGAAATTTCCAGTTTATTATCCCCCTTTAAGGATCAGTTCAATGAATTTAAACGAAAGGTAGAGGAAATTCATGAAATTGAGTCAAGAGACAGGGTATCACTTGCAGGGCAAGTAAAACAGTTGTCATCTCTGAATCATCAAATCAGTGAAGATACAGTAAATTTGACTAGAGCATTGAAAGGAGATGTTAAATTTCAAGGAAATTGGGGTGAAATGGTATTAGAGAACCTCCTTGAAAGTAGTGGTTTAAGAAAAGACCTTGAATATGTTATACAACCCAGTTTTCGAGATAATGATAATCATGTGTTACGTCCTGATGTTGTTATTAATTTACCAGATGGAAAAACTGTGATTGTTGACTCTAAGGTTTCTCTAAAAAGTTATTCTCAATATGTTGCAGCTATTGATGAAGATGAGAAAAAATCAACACTAAAAAATCATATCCAATCATTAAAAAATCATATTAAAGGCCTTTCTGATAAAGATTATTCATCTATTAATGAATTACATTCCCTAGATTTTGTTTTGTTGTTTGTACCTATTGAACAAGCACTCATATTGGCTTTCAATGAAGACCAGGATATGATTTTTGATGCTTTTCAAAAGAAGATAATTCTTGTAAGTGCGACAACATTATTAGCAACAGTTCGGACTGTTGAAAATTTTTGGCGTTATGATAAACAACAGTCTAATGCTGAAGAAATTGCTAAAAAAGCAGGTGATATGTTAGATAAATTTTCATTGTTTGTTGAAGAATTAGAAAATGTTGGAAGTCATTTGGATAAAGCCAAAAATAGCTATAATACTGCACATAACCGCTTATTTAGTGGTAATGGTAATTTGATTTCAAGAGCTAAAGTTATTCAGGAGTTAGGAATTAAAGGTAAAAAAGAGTTATGAGCCAACAATGCATAACACCTTTTGGTTGCTTTGAACTCAAACGAATTCCTGATACAGATAAAAATTTACAGGCATGGAATTCTGCTGACTTATATATTCTTAATCAAATTTTTGAATGGGTTCAAGAAGGTAAGTTTGATCTTAATAAAGCAGAAATACTTATTCTTAATGACTCTTTTGGTGCATTGAGCGTAGCATTGTCTCAATTTTCCTGTGATGTCTATAGTGACTCATTTATTAGTCATAAAGCCACGACAAATAATATAAAAAATAACTGTCCAAATAATCTTGACAAAATTACCCTATTAAAAAGTACCGATACTTTTAGTAAAAAATACGATTTGGTTATTTTTAAAGAAGTTAAATCTCATTATTTTCTCAAAAATGAAATGATTAAAGTATTAGATGTACTTAAACCTGGTGCTTTAATACTGGGTGGGATTATGGCAAAGAATTTACAAAAAAATTTAATGGATATGTTGAATCATGTTTTTGGAGCCGCTCAGGCATCTCTGACCTGGAAAAAAGCACGACTTCTTTTTGTAACAAATAAGGTTGGCTCACTAAATCATGCACTTAATACTTCAGCTTCAGAAGATAGTAAAAATTCTATTGCTCACTTTCAGCTCGAGGATACAAAAGAAATTATTTATAATCTGGCCAATGTTTTTTCAAGGAATAAGCTTGATATTGGAACGAGATTTTTTTTGCAGCATTTACCCTCTGAAGGAAATTTTAAGAATATAATTGATTTAGGCTGTGGTAATGGTGTTTTAGCTTTAAAAGCAGCACAAACCTTTTCAGATGCGAGTATTACATGTATTGATGAGTCTTACATGGCCGTTGCTTCAGCTAAAATGACTTTGGAAACTAATCTCAGTTTAAAAGATCATGATACAAATTATATTGCAGCTAATGCTTTATCTGGTTATGTCAGTGAAAGTGAAGATTTAATCTTATGTAATCCACCATTCCATCAACAATATGTGGTTGGAGATGCAATAGCATGGCAAATGTTCAAAGAATCAAAAAAAGTGCTTAGGAGAGGTGGTGAACTCTGGATTGTTGGTAACCGTCACCTTGGCTACCATTCAAAGTTAAAAAAAATATTTGGTAACCAGAAAATAATTGCGACAAACAAAAAGTTTGTGATTATAAAAGCAATAAAAAAATAATGCAGTTTTGCCAAAGATTGCTTATATGCAATATATCAGTTACACGTCATCATAAATATTGAATGTGTCAATATGATTGCCACCATCATTTAATATTTTTATCCGTTCATCAGTGACTACTTTTGATGCTGTAGTAAAAAACTCCGTGCTTTCAGCAACATCTGTAAAAAATTTTTTCTTTGCTTCAACAACGTCATCAGCATCAATTTCATGTTCAATAAATGCGGTATGTCTAAAAATGTACTTCATTTTATAAATATTTCCTAATCACGAGATAATGACTTTTCAAAATAAATTCCAAAAAATCCAATAAATTATTTTTTAACTATACACTATATACATACTATATGAATAGCAGAATATATGCTTTTTATCAAGCTTTAAAAGCATTTGCTTGCATCTTTAATTGCTGAGATATAGGAGCGTCCCAATTGTGCTTTTTCACTGTCACTTACATTCATAATCCAACCAAGACTATTTGAGTTTGTTGTGCGTTTGTTTAACACTTGATTAACTGATAAAAGCTCACTGGAGACATAATCGTCATTATCCCATAAGCCTGCTTTAGAATCTGTATTACCCTTTAATGTGTCAATGATGTTTCTTTGAAAACCTTTATCATGAAACATTAAAAGTTGATTTTTGTCACTACTTATCAATGAGAATGAATGTGAACCACAATGTTGAGGAAATTGATATTCACAGATAGTCAAATTAGAGTGTGAATTATTTTCTTGTTCACAATGTATTTTAACTGTTTTTGATATTTTATAAATGATATCGCTATTGCCATACCTAGAGCTAAAAATCTCGGTTAATGATGTTGTAATAATATTAGTATCAGCTGTTTTTGATGGCTTGATTAAGTTTTCTTTTTTTGGATCATCCTGATTTGAACTTGAGTCAATGTTCGAAGAAGTGTTCTTGTTATTTAGGCTTAAATTATTATCAGAACCAGGTTTTACATATCTGGTTGAGTTTGAGTCGTGCTCAATGTCATTCTTGGAATCTATTGATCCTTCAGATGATTCAGAGATAGAGTTATCAGATCTGGTTGTTTCAGAAATGGTATATGTTTTTGAGTTGACAGGTGTTGATGCACCAACAGGGCGATAGTCACCATCATCGAATTTTGTGTTTATACTGCAAGCTTGCAATATGAGAAGTGTGCAAAATAATGTTATGTGCTTCATTCAAAATACCGTTATTCCTTAACTTTTGTCTTCCAAAGAAAAATTTTATCAATTGTTGGGCTTTATTACAAACTGATAATAAGTTGAATTTTTAATTAAACAATTTATAATTCTTATCAGGGAAATTACTAGCCTAAGACCAGAATAATCATAAATTTTATAAATTAGTAGAATTATAAGATTATGTTATGCTAATATAGCATCCTGTTAAATAAAGATATATTTATATTTCATTTTACAAGAATAATTAAAGGACTAATTATTATGCCGCCAGTTACTCGCCTGGGTGATATTTGCACTGGACATGGATGTTTTCCACCAAGACCTTCTATCTCTGCCAGCCCAAATGTTTATGCTAATGGAATTCCTGTTATAAGAGTAGGTGACAGTTATGCACCTCATGGTTGTAGCAAGTGCTCGCCTCATCCTGGTAATTTAGCATCTGGTTCATCGACAGTCTTTGTTAATGGCTTACCTGTTGGTCGGATTGGAGATGCAGTTAATTGTGGTAGCTCTGTTGCTGTTGGCAGTCCAAATGTCATTATTGGTGGTTAAAACTATTTTTTGAGTTAAATTTTATTGAGCTTTATTCCCATAGGATTGGGTTTTTTATATAAGGATATTTATGAATACTAATCATTTAGTATTTAAAATGACCAACATCATTGTTGGTTTATTTTCTCTGATTTGTTTTTCAACTTCTATTAGTGCTGCAAATTTACCGGGATTAATTACTCCCGGTGGCCTTGATCCATCTCGTCAAAATAGTGTTCAACTTCCAGAGCAAGCACCTGATTATTTTCCAATTCCTCCTATGATGGAACGACCGCTTGATATTGAAGAGGGTCCTAAAGTCGACATAAAAGAAATCAAATTAATTGACATTGTTGAACATAAAGATATATCAAAAAAAGATTTAAATGAAAAAGTTAAAAAATTATTAGAACAGCAAAAAATACTTGCCTCAGAATCTAATAAACAAGTTGTTGGGATTACAATAGGTCAAATTCAGTTTATAGCAGATAAAATTACTCAGTTATATCGTCAAAAAGGTTATATTCTTGCACAGGCGTATTTACCCCCACAAAAGGTAAAGGATGGTATTGTTCAAATAAAAATTGTTGAAGGAAAGTTAGGAAATGTTTCAGTACTGGGTAATGAATATTATGATAAAGAAACTTATATAAAATATTTTGATGAAAATTTAAACCAGGCTGTTAATAAATATGAAATGGAACGATTATTACTTTTAATTAATGATTTTCCTGGGGTAGGAGTGACAGGGAGTTTTAAGAAAGGAACAACTTTAGGTACTAGTGATTTACAATTATTGACTCAGAGTGAAGATCGGTTTAATGGGTTTGTACGCTATGATAATTACGGTTCTGAATTCACAGGTGATCGTCGAACTATGATTGGTTTAGGTGTAAATGGTTTATTCAACCAAATTAATCAACTGAATGTGCAGTTTTTGAAAACACATTCACCTTCTAACTCTGATTATTATGCAATCAACTTTGAACAATTGATATATGATGAGGCAACTTATCTTGGATTTGCATATAACACTAATGATTACAATATTGGTCGTAAACTTCAGTCCTTAGGTATCGAAGGTGATAGTGAATTTGCAGAAATTTATTTAAGAAGAGCATTTATTAAATCCCGTGATAAAAATTTATATGGTCGATTTTCCTTAACAACAAAAGAAGCTGTCTCAAATTCCGATACTGGTGTTGAGTTAGCAAAAGATGAATTAACAGTTTTAACTGCACAATTGAATTTTGACTCAATAGATGAGCGCTTTAGTGGCATCAATATTTTTGATATTAGTTATAGTAAAGGCTTAGGTGATACTTTAGGTTCAATGGAGAGTTCCAATGCTGAGAATTCAGGACGTCAAGGTGGAAGTGGGAAAAAAGCAGGTGCTGATTTTGAAAAATGGAATTTGAACTTTGCTCGAGTTCAATCATTACCTTATAACCAGTCAATCATATTCAAACTTAATACACAATATTCAAATGATTTATTAACGTCGCTGGAACAGTTTCAGTTAGGTGGGCCAAATAGTGTAAGGGCTTATCCTGTGTCTGAGTTTTTAAGTGATAAAGGTTATTTGACATCTATTGAATGGTCAGTTGGACTACCATTTATTGGTGATTATGATGCATTTTCTGGAAAGAAGTGGCGTGATCTTTTTAATTTATCTTTTTTTTATGATTCGACAAAAGGCTGGGTTAATGATCCACTGTCTTTTCAAGATGAAAGTATTAGCTTAGAAGGCTATGGCTTTGCCATACAGCTGAAAGAAATAAACGGTTTTGTTGGACGTTTTTATATGGCAAAACCCATTGGAAATCCAGAACCATCAAATGACCGAGATCCACAGTATTATTTCGAATTTAGTTACAATTTTTAACTTCTTTGAGTTAATCAGTTAATTTTTATTTAATAAATGAACAGGACGTTCAATATGAAAACATTGTCAGAAGGAAATTTCAAACTTGTATCGGCAATTCGAACAAGTCTTTTACCTGTTGCAAGCAGTTTTATTGCAGCATCTCCTTTTCTTTCTGTTGATGTTTTTGCATTACCACAGGGTGGACAAGTCAAGGCCGGTCAAGCGAGTATCACTCAAACCAATAACCGTACAGTTATACATCAGCATTCAAATCGAGCAGCTATTCAATGGAATAGCTTTAATATAAATGCAAATGAATCAGTAAATTTTCACCAACCGTCAGCATCCTCTGCAGTTTTAAATAGAATAGTGGATCAAAATCCAAGCAAAGTTCTTGGAAATATAAATTCAAATGGTCAGGTTTTTCTAATAAATCCAAATGGAATTGTCTTTGGTAAATCCGCCAGGGTAAATGTTGCTGGTATTGTAGCCAGTAGTTTAAATATTACTACCGATGACTTTATGGCTGGTAGGTATACATTTACAAAAAACTTTAAAGATAAATCAGATAAAATTATCAATAAAGGCTTGATCAAAGCATCAAGTAGTGGGGTTGTTTTAGTTGGAAGCAATGTCATGAATGAAGGAAAAATCTATGCAAAGCTTGGAAATATTGCATTGGTTTCTGCAAATAAAGTTAGTGTTGATTTTGATGGAGATGGCCTCATTCAATTTGAAGTTGATAAAGAGCTCATAGAACAGGATACATTCAATAATAGAAAAGTCACAAATACAGGAGAAATTATTTCTGAAGGAGGGCATGTCTTACTTCAAGCTCAAACATCAAAAGATATTTTTACTCAGGTTGTAAATAATGAAGGTGTTATAAAAGCCTCAAGAATTGAGAATCGTGGTGGTGAGGTTTTCCTCTTAGGTGGGGAACATAGTGATATTGTAAACACTGGAATTATTGATGTCTCAGAAAATGATATTAACAAAGAAAGTGGTAATGTTACTTTACAAGGTGGAAATGTTATATCCTCAGGACAAATTATTTCAGACAGTCTTGGTAAAAATGCTGGACACATATTTTTAGAAGCAGAGTCTGAAATCAAAGTTTCAGGTATTCTTTCAGCGAAAGGAAAGGGAAAGTCATCAAAAGGCGGAAAAATTAAAATTTTTGGTGAAAAAGTTGCTTTAAATAAAAACACTAATGTTGATGCATCAGGTAACAATGGTGGAGGTGAAATTTTAATTGGGGGTAACTTCCAGGGTAAAGGTGAAACCAAAACATCAAATGAAACAAAAATTTCTGAAGATGCTGAAATAAAAGCTGATGCAATAGTATCAGGTGATGGTGGAAAAATAATAGTTTGGTCAGATAAAAAAACATCATTCAAGGGAAATATATCTGCACAAGGTGGTAAAGAATCTGGAGATGGTGGCTTTATTGAAGTTTCGGGTAAGAAAAAATTAAAATTTGAAGGAACAGTTGATACCAATGCTGAAAATGGAAAATCAGGTATATTATTATTGGACCCAGAGTTTATAAAAATTGCTAAATCAAAAGATTTTGGTCAAACATTTACTGATACAGATGCATGGGATGACAATAATATTTCTTTTAGTGAGGCTCTTGATGAATCAATTACGATTACCAAAAAACAGCTTGAAGATATTAATGCTGATGTGATATTGCAAGCGACAGTTGGAATTGAGTTTGAAGAATTTGTACTCAATATGGAAAATAATCTGACGCTTGAAACACGAAATAGCATTGCAAATCTTGATGATAAAAAATCGAACGGAAAAATTCATGGTATTGATGTTTCAAATGCAACTATAAACCTAAACAATGGTAAATTAGTAATAGTAAGTGGACAAAATACTGATGGTGATAATGATATTAGTACATCAATAAAATTAGGTAAAATTTCTGCCAAAAAAGGTATTGACGTCTCTTCATCAAATTCAATTGTCCTCAATGATGATATTTCAAGTGATGCCGACATTCAGCTAAGTTCTAATACTGATAGTATTTCTAATCAGGTAAGTAATTCTGGAATAATTTTAGAGCCAGATGGTAATTATGGGACTATAAATATTTCATCAAAAGAAGGAGATGTTACCTTAAATGGAAAAATTGATGGCCAATATTTCAATGATTTAGCTATTGTAGCAAAGAAAGGTGGTGTCTCTGTTAATGAAATATCAAATACCTATGATGTGAAAATAGAGTCAAAAAATCTATCTCTAAAGAATAATGTTTCCACAAATCGAAATTTAAATTTATCATCAGTTGATAAAATTTCTTTGGATTCTGATGTTTTAATAAAAAGTGATTTCGGAGATATTGATCTTTCATCTGGTATAAATAGTGAACAACATAAGTTGGGACTAGAATCAAATAAAAACATAAAGTTAGGTGAAAGTCTGTTAAAAGAACTTGTCATACATGCTGATTCATTACAAGTTTCTGGAAATATCACTACTAAAGAAAAATTGGACTTTAGCTTAGTTAAAAAAATGAAGGTAGAAGGTAATGTTGAGCTAAAATCAAATCTTAATGATATAAATTTATCTAAAACAGATTTGACAGGTGATGCTACAGTCCTAAATGCTGTCAATGGAAGTGTGAGTCTAGGCTCTGTTGATATGAAAGAATTAACAGTTTTTTCAAAAAAACTTGAATTAACTGATGACATAAAAACGAATGATTCACTTTATTTAAATGATTCAAATTCTATTGAATTAAAACGGGATGTAGAACTTACATCACGCTCAGGAACACTTTTTCTTAATTCTTCAATTGAAGGTTCTGGTTCTAAACTTTCATTAAATGCTCAATCAATTAATTTAGGTCTTAGCAATCTAAAAGAGCTTAAAGTTAGTGGAAATTCTATTAACATTATGGGGGATGTTAATACTATCAATGATATTGATTTTTCTTCAGTATCTAATACCAAAATAATAGGTGCGCGTAAAATTGAATCTATATATGGAAATATAAATTTTTCAAAAACTGATGTAACAGGTGAACAATTAAAATTACAAGCACTGAAAGGTAATGTACAACTTGGAAAAGTTGATTTGCACTCATTGAGTGTGCATGCACATAATGCTAATTTATTTAATGATATTCAAACTAAATCATTATTAGATTTGAACAATGCATCGACTGTCATATTACATGATAGCTTGACTCTAAAATCAGAGTCAGATTCTGTATTGCTTAATACTGAAGTTTTTGGGTGGGGTAAAAAATTATCTTTGGAAGCTGATAATGTTAGTCTTGGCTTAAGTCATTTAAATGAACTACAGGTAAAAGCTGATACTCTTACAGTTAATAATAATCTTTCAACAGTATATGATATAGATTTAAGTTTAGTAAAAAATCTTAATGTAAATAATTATAGTATTTTTGAATCAAGTAAAAATAATATATACATTGATGATACAAATATATTTGGTTCTCAACTATCTTTACAAGCATTAAATGGTGATGTAATTCTTGGTCAAGTGAATTTAGAATCACTTAAGGTTGGTGCAAAAAATGCTTATTTATCTAATGATATCAAAACAAATTCTACATTAGACTTTAATGATTCAAAAAAAATAATATTAAAAAATGATTTAAGCTTAAGCTCTAATAGTGAAAATGTATTAATTGAATCCGATGTTGATGGTTCACAATATAAACTCACTCTTAGTGCAGAAAAAATTGATTTAGGAAATGGTCAATTTAATGAACTCTTTGCGGAAGCTGATGATATTCAAGTTTCTGGTAACCTTAAAGTTAATAATAATCTTGTTTTTAAGGTAAAAAATTCAGTAAATATTAATAAAAACAGAGTGTTAGAGTCGATTTTTGGTAATATTGATTTTTCTCAAACGTCTCTTAAAGGAGATGTGCTGACACTAAAGGCTTTAAACGGTGATATTTCTCTTGATAATGTTGATTTACAGGCCCTAACTATTTATGCACAAAATGCGAATTTATATAATGATATTCAAACAAAATATACTCTTGATTTAAATGAAGCAACAACAATTGTTTTAAATAATAGTCTAACCCTTAGTTCTAAAACTGATGCATTAAAATTAAAAACGAACATAGAAGGAAATGATTATGATTTAATTCTTGATGCTGATAATATGATTTTAGATAAAATTGATATCAATAATTTATTTGTTAAACGTGATTATAGTACAACTGATTTGTATGGTGATATAACAAGTAACAATGAAATTGTCTTTGCAAAAAATACAACTTTGAATTTACATGATAATGTTAAGTTAAGTTCAAAAGGCACACAAATATTATCCAAAAAAATTAAAGGTAACTATAATTTAACTTTGGAAACGGATGGTGGACGACTTGATATCAATGAAGTTGAGACTGACAGTCTAAAAGTGAATAATTCTTTAGGTATAACCAATTTATATGACAATATCATCTCACATGATATTGTGGATTTAAGTCAAGCCAATCAAGTCAATATTATGTCAGATGTGAGTTTAGAAAGCCTTTTGGGAAATATTGATGTTTCTAATGGACTTAAAGGCTCTAATCATAAGGTTTATCTTAAAGCATTTAATGATATAACTCTTGGAGCCACTGATTTAAATTCTCTCACACTCGATTCAAAAAAATTAAATATAAATAGTGATATCACAACAAATGGAGTATTTGATTCTAGTAAAGTCGATACAACCATTATTGATGATGATTTATCAATTATAAGTAGAAATGATTCACTCTTTTTAAGTCGTAATATTGATGATTCAAGCCAGGGGGAGCACACTTTAAACTTGAAAGGGTTATCAGTTGATGTAAATAATATAGGTTCAGGTACTGAATTTAAACGAGTAAAACTCGAATCAAATAATGCTAATGTATCGGGTAATGTAACTGCAGTTGACACTTTAGATTTTAATTTAGTTAAAAATCTTGATATTTCAAACGTTGTGAAGATAAATTCAAAGCAGGGTGATATTGATTTGTCATCAACAAACATAGTAGGTGATGAGCTTAGTGTTATATCTAAGAATAATGTTGAACTTGGAAGTGTAAATTTAAATACACTAACTATTGAATCGGATAATATCTCTCTGTCTAATGATGTTTATGCAAAGAACTCAATCAATCTTGACAATGCCTCAAAAGTTGTTTTGGAAAGTAATGTTAATCTGGAATCTCAACTAGTTTCAATTAATACAGATATTTTTGGAACTCATTATGATCTTGCTCTTGATGCCAGGACTATTAACTTAGAAAACCTTTATGTTAATAAGCTCTCTATTGATCGCAATAAAAATAGCCATGTAGTTACAAATTTAAATGGAGATATTAGAAGTCAAAGTGATATAAACTTTTCTAATAAGTCGACATTGAATCTAATAAATAATACAAAGATTATATCAAAAGGTGATCAGAAACTTTCTGATAATATAATTGGTTTAGTTGACTTAAGCGTAGAAAGCCACGGAGGAAAAATTGATTTACATGAAGTGAATGTTAACAGTTTAAAGCTTGTAAATTCAGGAAGAAATAATTTACATAACAATATATCTACAAATGGAAATATTGATTTTAGTAAGGCTGATAATCTTAATTTGAGATCAAATATTGAATTGACCAGTAATAGTGAATCTATTCAACTAACTAAGGGGGTTAAAGCAAATAACTTTGATCTTTCTTTAAATGCAAATTTATTGGATGTTAAAAATATAGATTCAGTCAATACATTGAATGTTAATGCTCAATCAATGATGTTAAATGGAGATATTTCTTCATCGAATACTATTGATTTATCCAAAGTAAAAAATGTTGAGCTTAAAGGTGATTCGAAAATTGAAGCAGTAAATTTAATTAATCTTTCTGATGTTGTTTATACTAATAACAATAAATCTATCACTCTTGATGCAAAAACAGTCAATATCAATAAGTTAGGTGATAATGGGAAAGAGATTAATAATGTTGTTATTAATTCAAATCAATTGAACATATACAAACAGATTGTCACACAAGGAAATATAAATTTTAATAAAACCAATAATATAAAAGTTTTCGGTAATGTTAGTTTAAACACTTCTTCTGGCGATGGTTTAATTAATCTAAGTAATAGTAATATTGCAGGAGATAATTTAATAATTGATTCTGGTTTAAATAATGTATTGATTGGCAAGTCTGATACAAGTTCCTTAAAAATTATTTCAAAAAATACAGATTTATATGGTGATCTTAATACAGATAAGGAATTAGATTTAAGTAATTCAAATTATATAAATGTTCATAATGATTTAACTTTGACTTCTAAAGTTGGAATGATTTCTATGAATTCTATAGTTAATGTCAATAATTTTAATTTAAATCTGGATGCAGATAAGGTTTTATTAGGTTCTTCTTCACAATCAATGCTAGTTAATAAAATCAATTTATCTAGAAAAGGTGGAGTAACCCATCTGTTTGGTTCAGTTGAGGGGATTTCTGATATTGATTTTTCAAATAATGATAAATTGATATTAGAAAATGATATTAAGCTTAGTAGTAAAGGGGGAGTGAAGTTATCAGATAATATCATTGGTAATCATTCATTATTTTTGTCAAGTGGTGACAAAAACAATACAGGTTATATAAGCTTATCAAATGTGAACTTGAATAATCTTATAGTGGAAAATACAGGTATTACAGAATTAAGTGGTCATCTCAGCTTAATTGACAATGCTGATTTATCGAAATCATCAATAGTGCAGCTAGGGAATGATAGTAAAATCAATAGTAAGTCAGGTAATATTTTTCTTGAAACTGATATTTTGGGAAGCAACTATCGATTAGACTTAAATGCTGGTAAAAATATTATTCTTGATGAATTTGAAGTAGGAGGCCTCTCAGCCAAATCACAAAGACTTGAACTTAATGGAAGGAATGTTTCAATATCAAAAGAACTTGATTTTTCTGAAGCAAAAACAATAGAAATAAAAAATGATCTTAAAATTGATGGTGGCTCAGGAGTAATTACTCTTGGTGATATTGTTTTTTCTAATGATTCTGTTGATTTAGAAATAAATGCAAAGAACATTCAATTAAACAAAGTTTCTGGTGATAAAAATTATGCGTCTTCAATAAAAATTAATTCTAGAAAATTAAATTTGAATGATAATATAAAAAGTAGTGGAAATATAAATATCGAAAATAGTGAAATTAAATTAAATGATAATATTTTAATTAATACAGTATATGGAGATATTAATTTAAATAAATCGAATATCACCGGTTTACAATCAATTTTAGATTTAACAAGTGCATTTGGCTCAATTAGTTTAGGAAAAATTTCAGAAATTTCTGCTCTAAATATCTCAGCTAATAATGTTAATTTAACAGATTCAGTTTCTACTTTATTTGATCAGGATTATAGAAGGACAGATAAAATCTTTGGAGATAAAATAGATTTGTTCAGTAAATTTGGATCTATTTATATAAACTCCGCTTATAGTAATTTTGTAGATGTTACAGTAAATAATAATATCGAAATAAATGGAATAATAAAATCTAATATACCTAATATGAAAAGTCATGTATCGATAGAATCATTGAATGGTTCAATTTTGTTGGATAATAATTCTGAGATTTATTCAAACAACATCCTCTTAAACGCTAAATCAGATATTTTATTTGGTCATTTAATCGGTGATAATATTGAGTTGCGTTCAAAAGAAGGCTCTATTGTTGTAAGCAATTCAAATATTCAAAATATTAAAGGTAATAGAGTTCTTTTTAGTGCAAAAAAAGATGTTGGTAGCTATTTTGCACCTGTAAAAATAGATGTGAATCATTTGATAATCGAATCAGCACAAACTGCTGTTGTTAATGGTCAATTTAATGTTCAAAATATCAACACAAATACTCAATTTGTTTTACCTGAACTTGAATTTCTTGCTTCAGCTAAAAACTACACCTTAAATATGAATGATTTTACTATTGTTGATAGTGGCTTATTTATGGATGGAGTTAATTTATTCTCTGTATCAGATGATGCTGTTTTAATTAATGAAGACAATGAAGATCTTTTCTCAAATAATGAAGCTGTTTCTAATGATTTGACTATTAACTAAAGAATAATTTAAGAACTAATAATAAAAAAAATATTAAGGGAATAACTAATGAAATCTAACCAATCATTATTTAAAAAAATTATACCTATAAATAATAATGACCACCTAAAATTAAAAATTTGTGATGTGGTTAATTACAGTTTTGCAAAAACAACAAATGCTTCTGTATTAACTACGGCTGAGTTTGAAAAGGGCAGTAAAATATATCCAATTCTTTTTATTCGAGATGGAAATGATATTCTTCCTGTCGCTTTGTTTGGGTTAGAAGATAAACAAAACCTTTTTTTAAAGTGGAATAATCAATGGGATGCGAGTTATATTCCTGCCCATATTAGGCGTTATCCTTTTTCTTTAGCTAATGCTGATTCAATATCTGAATTTGTTGTTTGTATCGATGAAAAAGCCACCGTACTTGGAAGTTCAGGAGAATTTTCACTATTTTTAAATAATGGGAAACAAAGTGAATATTTAAGTGAAAAAATACGATTTCTTCAAGAATTACAAATAGAGTATGAAAAAACACTGGTTTTTACTAGAAGAATTGATGAACTTAAACTTTTTGAACCGATGAATGCTACGATTAACTTAAATAATGGTGATAACTTATCAATATCAGGCTTTTATACTGTTAACAAAGAGAAGTTTCAACAATTGGATGAACATATTTATAAAGAGTTAGTTATAAATGATGATATGAAATTAATTTATGAACACTATAGTTCTCTTGATAATTTTTCAAAGCTAATTGATGTTATTTCAGAACGTAAAGTTGTTTCAAAAAAACGATCAATAAAGCAAAAGAGTGAAGAGCACAAAACTACAACTTCTTCTTTAAATAAAAGAACTAAAACTAAACAAAAAGTAAGAACTCCTGTTTAATATTGTTGATATTATTAATTATTAGCCGAAATCATATATATGAGTGAAATAAAAGAAATTTTATCAAATATTGCTTTAAATCCAATTAAAGGTGACAATTTAACAGGAACTGATGTTCGTTATGATGATGAATATGAGTTTGTTGAAGATGAATTATCCAAGCAAGGATCAATGATTGATAGAGGTCAAATTAATTGGAATAAAGTCATTGATGTTTCAGTAAATATTTTATCAAATAAATCTAAAGATCTTAAAGTTTGTTGCTATTTGACTCGAGCATTATTCGACACTAAGGGATTACCAGGATTGCAGTTAGGTCTAAATATGAATTATCAATTTCTTACTACTTTTTGGGATGATTTGTTCCCAATAAAAAAAATAGCTAGAGCTAATTCGTATGAATGGTTAACGAGTCGATTAATTCCTCTTCTTGAAAATATTGAACCTGAACTTGATTCACTAAATGATTTAGAAATATCTTATAAATGCATTCAGAATATTGAGAAATTTTTGAATGAGAAGCTAATGGAAGATGCACCAGCTTTAGGAAATTTGCGTCGCTTATTATATGATTTAATAGAACCTTTAAAACGGTTAAAAAAACTGGAAGCTGAACAACAATCTAATCTTGATTTAATGAAAGATAATGATGAAGTTTCCACATTATCTGAAGAGAATATTAACTCATCACCACAATTAACCTATAAAAACGTAGACCCTATTGATGATTCAAATTCAAATGATTTAGGTAAAATTAATAATAAAATAATTTCTCAGTCAGAACAAAGTGTATTACAAAAAAGTGTAACTAAAGTTAATAGTGTAGTTTCAAATGTTACTTCTGAAAAAGATAAGAACAAGATTATACGCCAATGTCACGAAATGCTAAGAAATATATCTTTCTGGTCATTAGAAAACTCATTGGATACTCCTTCTGCCTATGCCATGACTCGATTTTCAACATGGATGTCGGTTGAACAAATTCCAATACATACAAATAATGTCACACCTTTAAAACCTGTACCAATAGATAAAGTAAATCATTATAACAATCTATTTGCTAGTAAAAAATACTTGGAATTGATTCCTTTAGTTGAACAAAGCTTTTCAAGGTCACCGTTTTGGCTTGACGCACACCGACTGGTCTCATCTTCTTTAGATGCACTAGGAATGAGTGATGCTTCAATACAAGTAAAAGAACATCTAGGTCTTTTTTTACGCCGTTTCCCAAGTGTAATTGATCTTAAGTTTTCAGATGATTCAGGTTTTGCTGATCAGTTAACAAAACAATGGATTAACTCAGAAGTAATACCTGAAAGTTCTAGTGAGTCAGCTTTTACATCTATGAAAGATGGTGACTCTGATTATGATGAAGTTGTCAGTCAAGCTTGTGATTTAGTAAAACAGAAAAAATTAAATGAAGCTATAAATCTTTTTAAAAATAAAGTTTCTATTCAGGAAAGTTTTAGAAAAAAAACTTTTTGGAAGTATCATCTAGCTCGTTTTTGCTATGATAATGGTGAACATAAACTTTCTTTTTTTCTGTTAAAAGAAATAGATGGAATTTTATTGAAAAATAATTTAAAATGCTGGGAACCAGATTTGGAAAAAAATGTTGTATTCCTTTTGATACAATCTTTAAAAAATACAAATGTAATAAATTTTTTAAAGACTGAAACATCAACGTTTTCTGATGATTCTCAGAATTTAGATGAAAAAAGTACGACTTATGACTATAGAGAATACAATCAACTCTATTCTCGTTTATGCCAACTGGATCCCATACTTGCTTTAGAAGTTTAATGACTTTCACATGTCATTTGGTGAAGTTTTAGAAGAAGTTTTTAAAAAAGGCTTAACAACCTTTTTAACAGTTATGCTTTCATGGCAGAGCCTCACTCAATAACTGTTATTAATGGATTAAGATTAGTTTAACATAATGGATTATAAGGAAGATTATCATGGCCAAAGAAGGCTCAGTAGCACCTAAAGAACGTATTAATATTAAATACTCACCTAGTACTGGAGACAGTCAAGAAGATGTTGAATTACCATTTAAAGTAATGGTTATGGGGGATTTTACTCAGCAAGAAGATGAACGACCTGTCGAAGAGAGAAAACCTATTAACATCAATAAAGATAACTTTAATGAAGTTTTAAGCAAACAAAACTTGACTATAGATCTTAATGTTTCTGATAAATTATCAGATGAGATATCTGGTGATGAAGATTCTGAAATGGCGATTAATCTTGAATTTAACTCCCTTAAGGATTTTGAACCTGAAAGTATTGTAAGACAGGTTCCTGAGTTAAATAAACTACTAGAATTGCGTGAAGCTCTTGTGGCTCTAAAAGGTCCTCTGGGAAATGTCCCAGCTTTTAGAAAAGAAATACAATCTGTTCTTGATGATGAAAGCAAAAAACAGCAACTCATGTCAGAGCTTGATATTACCTCAAATTCTTAAAAAACTAAGAAATAGATAAAAATTATCCTATTCAAGATGATTTTAAAAGAAAGGAGTCTTTTATGTCTGCCAGTCAAAATACTACGGCCGAAGAACAACAGTTTGAATCAAACTCATTGCTTGATTCAATTGTCAATCAAACAAAATTAAAACCTGCAGATGAAGGTTATGATGTACAACGAAAGGGTGTTAGTGCATTTATTTCTGAGTTAATTAAACCAAAAAATAAAGAAGAGCGAATCAATAAAAATCTTGTTGATAAAATGATTCTTGAACTTGATCAACAGTTGAGTAAACAGCTTGATGAAATTATGCATCATAATGAATTTCAAAGTTTGGAATCTTCCTGGCGTGGGTTAAAACTTCTGATTGATAGAACAGATTTTCGTGAGAATATTAAAGTTGAGCTTTTAAGTGTTTCTAAAGATGATCTCTTAGATGATTTTGAAGATGCCCCTGAGGTTGTGAAGTCAGGTTTGTATAAACAAGTTTATACCTCTGAATTTGGTCAATTCGGTGGTGAGCCCGTTGGTGTTATGATTTCAAATTATCAATTAAGTCCATCAAGTCCTGATGTAAAACTGATGCAACATGTTTCAAGTGTTGCTTCAATGGCTCATGCACCATTTATAGCCAGTGCAGGACCACAATTTTTTGATTTGGATACTTTTGAAGGCCTTCCAAATCTTAAAGATGTAAAATCTATTTTTGAAGGGCCTAAATATGCAAAATGGAATTCATTTAGAGAGTCTGAAGATTCACGCTATGTCGGCTTAACAATGCCGAGATTTTTACTAAGACCTCCTTATGATTCAGAAGAAAATCCTGTTAAAGTTTTTAATTATGAAGAAAATGTTTCTAATGATCATGAAGATTATTTATGGGGTAATACTTCTTTTACATTAGGCTCACGTTTAACGGACAGTTTTGCAAAATTTCGATGGTGTCCTAATATTATAGGGCCACAAAGTGGTGGTTCGGTTGATGATTTACCTTTGCATCATTTTGAATCAATGGGTGAAATTGAAACAAAAATTCCGACTGAAATTTTAATTTCAGATAGGAAAGAGTTCGAACTTGCTGATGAAGGTTTTATTCCTCTTACTATGCGTAAAGGAACCGATAATGCAGCATTCTTTTCAGCAAATTCAGCTCAAAAAAATAAACGTTTCCCAAATACACCTGAAGGAAAAGAAGCTGAAACAAATTATAAACTTGGTTCTCAATTACCTTATATGTTTATTATTAATCGTTTGGCGCATTATTTGAAAGTGATACAGCGTGAAAATCTGGGTACATGGAAAGAACGTACTGATTTGGAACGTGAACTCAATACCTGGATTAGACAGTTTGTTGCTGATCAGGAAAATCCTGCAGAAGAAGTGAGAAGCAGACGGCCTTTACGCTCAGCTAAAGTTGAAGTGAGTGAAGTGGATGGTGAACCAGGTTGGTATCGTGCTTCTTTACATGTTAGGCCTCACTTTAAATATATGGGCTCTGATTTTACTTTATCTTTAGTCGGAAAACTGGATAAATCATAGGATTGGTCTCTTAAATCTCTTGCCTTTTACTGATGTATTAAGGATTTTTACTTGTCTTTGATGCATCAGTTCCTCTTTTTATTTGAACCTGTATAATATTCTTTAGTCTAAGATAAAACTCTTATTCATAATTGAGACTTGGACTTGCTTAATATCAAATTCATTGGAATATTACATGCTTAAATACTCTTTATTATTCATTATTACATTCTATAGTGCAGTATCATTCGCACAAATTAATAAAACTCTTGACCAGTTTTATCAATCAACTCAGAGTTTAGAGGCTGTTTTTGAACAAGTTATTACTAATACTCGTGGGAATGTTATTGAAAAGTCTTCTGGTAACTTGACTTTAAGCCGTCCAGATAAGTTTATTTTGGAATATATTCAACCTTCTGAACAAAAATACATCTCAAATGGAAAGACAATATGGATTTATGATATTGAATTAGAACAAGTGAGTATTAAGAACATCGATGAAGGAGTTGGAGATTCACCAGCTTTACTTTTAAGTAGTAATACCAATATTTATAAACACTATGATGTCAGTGATATCAAAGTAGGAAAGTCTGATGGTTTGATATGGATTCAGTTGCTTGCAAAAGAGCCAGAAATGACTTTTGAACGTGTTTTATTAGCATTTAAGGGAACAAACCTGATGCAAATGACTATGCATGATAGCTTTGGACAGACGACTAATTTAAAATTTTCTGAGATTCAGATCAATAAACCTTTTGCTAATCGACAATTCAATTTTGTGCCACCAGAAGATGTTGATATCATTGGTACTGTTACTGGACAATAATATGCATATGGGACAGGGTGATTTACTCGATTCTCAAGATCAGAAAAAATCGAATTCTGGTAAAGTTTTGTCGCCTTTAGCTGATAGAATGCGGCCAGATTCATTGGATAATTATCTGGGTCAAACTCACTTGTTAGCAGAAGGAAAACCTCTTCGAGTTGCATTACAAAGTGGTAACCCACACTCAATGATTTTTTGGGGACCACCAGGGGTAGGGAAAACAACTCTTGCAAGACTTATTGCTCACTATGCAGAAGCTCAATTTCTCGCCATTTCAGCTGTTCTCTCTGGAGTTAAGGAGATTCGTCAGGCAATAGAGCAAGCACGCCAACATTTTCAGATCTATCAACAAACTACTGTTTTATTCGTGGATGAAGTGCATCGATTTAATAAATCACAACAAGATGCATTTTTACCATACATTGAAGATGGTACTATTTTATTTGTGGGTGCAACGACAGAAAACCCTTCATTTGAATTGAATAATGCGCTTTTGTCTCGTGCAAGAGTTTATCTACTCAAAGTACTCAGTCAGGATGAATTGCTTTCTCTATTGAATCTTGCATTGGAAGATGAACTACGTGGACTTGGTACAGAAAAGCTTACAATTATTGAGGATGATAAGCAGCATTTAGTCATGGCTGCGGATGGAGATGCCAGAAAATTACTGAATCTATTAGAAATTTCAGTAGATCTGGCTGAAGTTATTGATGGTATCAATGTAATTACTTCAAATGTCATCACTCAGGTTGTTTCTGGTACTAGTCAGCGTTTTGATAAAGGTGGCGATTTATTTTATGATCAAATCTCTGCTTTTCATAAATCTGTGCGTGGTTCTTCGCCTGATGGTGCTTTATATTGGATGTCCAGAATGATTACAGCAGGCTGTGATCCTTTATATATTGCCAGGCGGCTCTTAGCTATTGCTTCAGAAGATATTGGTAATGCTGATCCTCGTGCGATGCAGATTTCTTTAAATGCCTGGGATGCTTTTGAGCGGCTTGGACCTAAAGAAGGTAATCGTGCAATTGCTCAAGCCGCAGTTTATTGTGCTCTAGCTCCAAAAAGCAATGCAGTATATCTGGCTTTTAATGCTTCTATGGAATGTGCCAAAGAATCGGGCTCTTTAGAAGTTCCAGTCCATTTAAGAAATGCACCGACTCAGCTGATGAAATCATTAGGGTACGGTGATGAATATCGTTATTCACATAACGAGGCTGAAGCTTTTTCTGCAGGTCAGACCTATCTTCCTCCTGAGTTGTCAGATAGTAATGGCCAAGCAATACAGTTTTATTTTCCACAATCTCGTGGCCTTGAAATTAAATTAAAAGAAAAAATAAAATATTTACAATCTCTTGATAATAAGGAAAAAGAGTAACTATATTATTTAAATAATGCTTATTATTTTTAATTTTACGGAAAACTATTTGGGATGCTGATTTATTAGGAAAATACATACTTATTGATAAAATAATTAGGACTATACAATTGTGCAAACTGATTTAAAAAGTTATTCAGTTAATGAAGAGATTGCCCATACGGTTACTCATGGTATTGGTATTATCTTGAGCATTGTTGGTCTAGTTATCTTAGTAACTTTTTCCAGTTTATATGGTAATGCTTGGCATGTTGTTAGCACAAGTATCTTTGGAGCATCATTAATCATTCTCTATACTGCTTCCACTCTATATCATGGTATTCCCATACCAAAAGCAAAAGCAGTTTTAAAGCAAATCGATCATTCAGCTATTTATTTGCTAATTGCAGGCACATATACCCCTTTTTTATTAGTAAATCTAAATGGAGCATTGGGTTGGAGCTTATTTGCACTTGTATGGACTATTGCAATTTCAGGGATTCTATTAGAAGTTTTCAGAAAAGATCGCTTTAAAAAATTATCCATTGCTCTATATCTTGGTTTAGGGTGGCTAGTCGTAGCTGCAATAAAACCAATGCTCGACTCAGTTGAGGAGGGAGGGCTCCTTTTATTATTGATTGGTGGGCTGTTTTATAGTCTAGGTGTTATTTTTTATGTTCGTAAAAAAATGCTCTACCACCATGTCATTTGGCATATATTTGTTATGTTTGGGAGTATTTTTCACTATTTTGCTGTTTTATTCTATGTCATCCCTTGAATAATATAATTAAAGCCCGTCTATTTCATGTCTAAAAAAAACAATAGTTTGAAAAAATTGTTCAGATTTTTAAACACTTAATGAAAAAATGTTCAAAGAAGAATAAAATAAATCTCTTTCATACAGATATATGTTAGATAAGGAATTATTTTGGGTGAATTGGGAGCAATAGCTGCAGGTGGTGCATTAGGTGCTATTATGCGTTTTTGGGTTTCTAGCGGAATTTATTCCTGGTTAGGCCGTGGTTTTCCCTATGGTACTTTAAGTGTTAATTTAATTGGCTCCTTTTTTATCGGAATTGCTTTTATTTTACTCACAGAACGTTTAGCCCTGGGAACAGAGGTTAGAGCATTTATTTTAATTGGTTTTTTAGGTGCTTTTACAACATTTTCAACTTTTTCTTTAGAAACTCTCATGTTATTACAAGAAGGGTTATTGCTTAAGGCTGCTGGAAATATTCTTCTTAGCGTCTTTCTTTGTATTATTGCTACCTGGGTTGGAATTGTATTAGCACGATCGCTCTAATTTCTATAAATCTCAATAATATAAATAAGTGCATCTACTTTTATTGTTTAAAAATAATGATTTACCAAGCAGAATATAATGGAAAATAAACTAAGAAAACAGCCTGTTACATTAGTTAGAGTTTATACTAATGATAATAACGGACATATTACAACGATGTTGGAGCAACTCCACAAAAGAGGTGATGTCATTGGAACCACCATTTTTAGAGGCATTGCAGGGTTTGGTGATCAGGGTCATATTCACCAAAGTAGTTTATTAGATTTATCAGGTCATTTGCCTGTTGTTATTGAGTTCTACCATAAAAGTGATAAATCAGAAGAATTAATTAATTTTGTACATGAAAAGATCAGTAATGCCCACATTATAAGCTGGGAAGTCAATCTTTCATTTGAACATTTAAACTAGGAATATAATTAAACATGTTGGATGCTAAATATTTAAGAAATAACCTGGATGAGGTCGCTATTAAATTAGCTCGTCGTGGTTTTACTCTTGATACTGGAAAATTAACAGATTTAGAAGCTGAACGAAAAGTTTTGCAAGCTAGAACACAAGAGTTACAAGCTCTAAGGAAAAGTAAATCCAAAGAAATTGGCCTGGCTAAAAAAAATGGTCAAGATGCTAGTGAAATATTGTCCGCAGTCGCACAATTTAGTGATGAATTAAAATCGGCTGAAATTCGTCTTAAAGAACTCCAGGATGAGACCAGTTCTATATTAATGGGCATACCTAATGTACCTCATGAAACCACACCTGATGGTAAGGATGAAGATGAAAATGTTGAACTTCGCCTTTGGGGTGATATCCCATCGTTTGATTTTGAAGTAAAAGATCATGTTGATCTTGGTGCCGAGCTTGGTGACGGTTGGAATGGAAAGGGTGGTCTAATGGACTTTGAAACCGCAGCAAAATTATCTGGTGCTCGTTTCAGTACACTTAAAGGTCCTTTAGCTAGGATGCATCGTGCTCTTATTCAACTCATGTTAAATACTCACACTGAAGAACATGGTTATAGCGAAAACTATGTGCCTTATCTTGTTCGTCCTGATGCTCTGAGAGGTACCGGTCAACTGCCCAAATTTAAGGAAGATTTATTTGCCATTGAAGCGGATGAAGATGCCATTAAAGATGATAAGCAACTGCATATGATACCAACTGCAGAAGTGCCTGTAACCAATATGGTTAGAGAATCCATCCTTGATGAAAATGAACTTCCATTACGTCTTACTGCCCACACCCCTTGCTTTCGTTCTGAAGCAGGTGCGTATGGAAAAGATGTTCGTGGCTTGATTCGTCAACACCAATTTGAAAAAGTTGAGCTGGTACAAATTGTTAAACCAGAAGACTCATTGCAAGCACTGGATGAATTATTGGGACATGCAGAAAAAATTTTGCAAATGTTAAATTTACCCTATCGAGTTGTTGAACTATGTACTGGAGATATTGGTTTTTCAGCCACAAAAACATTTGATATTGAAGTTTGGGTTCCAGCACAAAAAACGTACCGTGAAATTTCTTCCTGTAGTAATTTTGGAGATTTTCAGGCACGTCGTATGATGGCTCGTTGGCGTAATAAAGCAACAGGGAAACCTGAGCTAGTTCATACAATTAATGGCTCTGGTCTTGCTGTTGGGCGAACTTTAGTAGCAATTATTGAGAATTATCAACAGGCAGATGGCTCAATTAAAGTCCCGGATGTTTTAATTTCATATATGGGCGGTATGGAAGTTATACGTTAGTGATACCCGAAATTTTAACTCGAAAATCTCACATTGATGAGACAATGTTGGCAAAACTATCTCAGACTTTGTCACTATCTCCTTTACAGGCAAGAATTGTTGCTAATCGTTCTGGTGAATTTGATAGTGAACACCTTCTGACACAAGTTGTTAATACTTCACTGAAAAATATACCCTCTCCTAATTTATTACAGGACAGTGATAAAGCTGTAAAGCGTATTGCAAAAGCAATACGTGATGGTGAAGTAATAGGTCTTCTAACTGATTATGATGTTGATGGTATTACTTCTCATGCTATTTTATTGCATTCACTTCGTGATTTTTTTGGTATTTCTGAGCATAAAATACAACATTTAATTGGTCATAGAATTGAAGATGGTTATGGTGTAAGTCAAGGATTGGTCAACCGAATCCTGGATTCAGAAGTGCTTCCACAATTAATCATTACTGCCGATTGTGGTTCTTCTGATCAATTACAGATTGAACAATTAAAAGCGAAAGGTATTGATGTGATTGTCACTGATCATCATGCCATTCCACAAGAAGGGATTCCATTATCCGCACTGGCAACAATTAATCCCACTCGAGAGGATTGTGATTACCCTGATAGTACAATTGCGGGCTGCATGGTCAGCTGGTTACTGATGAGTCTGCTTCGAAATGAGCTGGTTAGCTCTAATGTCATCTCTCAAAATACTCCGAAGCTTTCAGGTTTATTAGACTTTGTTGCTTTAGGTACAGTTGCTGATGCAGTTTCTTTAAGTAGTCCTATCAATCGAGCTGTGGTTAATGTGGGTCTTAAAGTTATGAACCAGTTACAAAGGCCTTGTTGGCAAGCCATAAAAAAAATGCTTGATAGAGATTTTCAGGTGTTTACTGCTGAAGATCTTGGGTTTCAAATTGGTCCAAGGATCAATGCTAGAAGTCGCATGTCTGATCCCTATATGGCATTACACTATTTATCTGCTGGAACATTAAATGAATCAACAAAATATCTTTTAGAACTGGATAAAGACAACCAGATACGTAAAGAAACAGAAAAGGAAATGCTGGATATTGCATATGAACTTGCAAAAAAACAACTTAATATCCTAAAGTGGTCATTAGTTATTTATCATGAACAATTTCATGCCGGTGTACAGGGGATTGTTGCTTCTCGATTGATGGAAAAATTTGGTCGGCCAGTGATCGTGTTCAGTCCAAGTAATGAATCCGAAAAACTTACTGGTTCTGCACGTACAATACCTGGTGTTCATATCAGGGATGCAATTGAAGTTGTTGCTAATGAATGTCCGGAAATTGTCCTGGGCTTTGGTGGTCATAAAGGTGCTGCCGGTTTAAAGATTATTGGTCAACTGATTGATGAATTTAGAGTAAAATTTGATCTTGCCATTGCACAGCAATTAAGTGTTGATGATGATCTAAGACCTACTATTTATACTGATGGTGAGCTTGCAGAAAGTGAATTAAGTTTTCAAACAATTGCTGAACTAAAATATCTTGAACCTTATGGACGTGAATTTGAAACGCCAATTTTTGATGGGGACTTTAAAGTTCAAAGCATTCGTGTCATCGGCTCTGAGGGTAATCACTTAATGATTCAATTAGCGACAGACTCATATTCATTTCGAGCTGTTTGGTTTCGAGCACTGGAAAAAAAGAATGATCCATTTCCATTTGTCGAAGGGCAGTTTATTCACGCGGTGTATCAATTAAAAGAAAATTACTATAGAGGTAATTTCTCAATTCAATTACATATTATCCATGCATCATTATAGCTAAATTGTGAATAGCATGATGTCATAAAGTGAGTCATTCAAATATTGGTTTGAATGACTCCGAAATGCTGAGTTGTTTTAATGTTTTTTACAAAATTAAAACAACTCAATATCTTCATCATCAGAGCTATCTTTGGAGATCATTTCTTCTCTAAATTCAGCCAATGCTTCTTCAATAGGAGTACCTGAAAGTACTTTATCAAACATTTTACGTTCTTCTTCCATTGTGTATTTACTACGAATTGATGCTTGTAATGCTCGCCATTCAGGCGGTGAATATAATGAAGCAGGATCAGAAATAAGTGCTGATAAAGAAGATAAACTGTGGCTGACATGATCCAGTCTTTGAGTTAACTTATCATAAAATTGAAATGCAATAATTGCTGTCTGTATCTTATCAAGTGCTGTTGTAGATGAACCTTGAATGATAAGTTTTGTTTTATCAAAATTTTCCTCATTCATTTGTTCTATAGATGATTGAATATCAGCAAGATTAGTAGCCAGTGCAGTAAATGAAGTTGCTAGTGTATCTACTGAAGAGTTACCTTCATTCATTGATTGATCTATTTGAGCAACCGATAAGTTGAGCATTAATATTGTTTCTTTTAGTTGACTCCAGTCTAAGTCTGGATTTATAGAAGTTGAACCTGCAGAAATACTCATAATGCTCCTTAATATAGTTTTATTAATATGGCTTTTTAGGAGATCTACTCTTCAAAAGTATTGATACCCTTTATTTGCTTTAGATTATAGAGGGAAATTGAAGAAATTCATGCAATTTATTGAAAAATTGAATTATTTTTGTGAAATTAGTCTTTAGATTCAAAAAGACCTAAGAAATCAACTCATTCTGGTGTAAAATGTCTGGCTTTTAAAGATTAGATAACTATTTTGTTTTTTAATTAAACTTATCCTTTTGAAGTCTCCAGGCAGAAATATGATAGAAACAACAGGTCTGAAATCCAGAATATCTGACATAAGCAGTCGTTCAGAATTGCTTAGGGGGTATCTTTGACTTTGATCTCAGAAAGGAACAATTAGAAGAAGTTAACTTAGAGCTTGAGTCCCCAAGTGTTTGGGGTAATCCAGAAAATGCTCAGGCACTTGGTCAAAAGAAAGTATCACTTGAAAAAATAGTGAATGGTCTGGAAAAATTGTTTTCAGGCTTGGCTGATATTGGTGAATTACTTGAAATGGCATTAGCTGAAGATGATGATGATGCTGTCAATGATATTATTGCCGAACTGGATGACTTAGAAAAAGAAGTCGCCGATTTAGAATTTCGTCGTATGTTTTCTGGAGATATGGATGCCAATAATGCCTTTATAGATATTCAGTCTGGCTCTGGTGGAACAGAAGCACAAGACTGGGCCAGTATGATTATGAGAATGTTTTTGCGCTTTGGTGAGAAAGAAGGCTTTAAAACAGAACTTTTAGAGGTCTCAGATGGTGATGTGGCAGGTATTAAAGGAGCAACAATAAAATTCACAGGTGAATTTGCTTTTGGATGGTTAAGGACTGAAACTGGTGTTCATCGGTTGGTTAGAAAGTCTCCTTTTGATTCAGGTAATCGTCGCCATACATCATTTGCCTCCGTTTTTGCTTATCCAGAAGTAGATGATGATGTTGATATTGATATCAATCCAGCTGATCTTAGAATAGATACTTATCGAGCTAGTGGTGCTGGTGGACAGCATATTAATAAAACAGATTCAGCGGTTCGTATTACTCATTTGCCCACAAATGTCGTTGTACAATGTCAGAATGATCGTTCTCAACATAAAAATAAAGCGGCAGCTATGAAAATGCTTAAAGCTAAATTATATGAAGTTGAAATGCAAAAACGCAATGCAGATAAACAGGAATTAGAAGAAACAAAATCAGATATTGGCTGGGGTAGTCAGATCCGTTCTTATGTTCTGGATCAGTCACGAATTAAAGATTTACGTACAGGTCATGAATCTAGTAACACCCAAGCAGTGTTAGATGGTGATCTCAGGGCATTTATTGAAGCGTCATTGAAGTCTAATATGTAACCGATCAGTGCTAATTAATAATTAAGAAAAGCTATAGTGAATAAATAGAGTGAGTAAATTGATGTCAGAATCTACAAATGAAACAATAGATGCAGTCGACGAGAATAAATTAATTGCACAACGTCGTGGTAAATTATTGAAAATGAGAGAGCAAGGAAATGCTTTTCCTAATCATTTTCGTCGTGATTCTCTTTCTGCCACTTTACATGCAGAATATGATTCACTCACTAAAGAAGAGCTTGCAGAAAAAAATATTCAAGTCGTTGTTGCTGGTCGAATGATGCTACAGCGTGTTATGGGTAAAGCCAGTTTTGCCACTATTAAAGATATGAATGGAACAATTCAACTTTTTGTTCAACGAGACTCACTAGCAGAAGGTTTTTACAATGATGAATTTAAAAAATGGGATTTAGGTGACATCATTGGTGCTAAAGGTGTTTTGTTTAAAACTAAGACTGATGAGCTTTCCGTCAGAGTTGATAGCATAGAACTACTTACAAAAGCATTGCGACCACTTCCAGAAAAGTTTAAAGGCTTGTCAGATCAAGAAACACGCTATCGTCAACGCTATATTGATCTTATTATGAATGATGATACTCGTAAAACCTTTGCTTTACGTTCAAAAATTATCACTTATATTCGCAATTTTATGTTGCAAAAAGATTATATGGAAGTTGAAACTCCAATGATGCAAGCAATACCAGGAGGAGCAACTGCAAGACCATTTACTACTTATCATAATGCACTGGATATGGAACTGTTTCTAAGAATTGCTCCAGAATTGTATTTAAAACGACTGGTAGTTGGCGGCTTTGAACGTGTATTTGAAATTAATCGTAACTTTAGAAATGAAGGATTATCAACTCGTCACAATCCTGAATTTACTATGATTGAATTTTATCAGGCCTATGCAGATTATCATGATTTGATGGATATAACAGAAGAAATGCTACGTGGTCTTGCTCAGGATGTTTTAGGTAAGTCAGTTTTTCAATATCAGGGTATGGATGTTGATTTTGGGAAACCATTCACTCGAATGACAATTAAAGAGTCTATTTTACACTTCAACCCTGAATTAAATGAATCTCAATTAGATGATATTGATGAGGCACGTAAAATTGCTGTATCAATGGATATTCCTCTAAAAGACAGTTATGGTCTGGGTAAGGTACAAATTGAAATTTTTGAAAAAACAGTTGAACATCGCTTAATGGATCCTACATTTATTACTGCTTATCCAACTGAAGTCTCGCCATTGGCACGTCGAAATAATGATGATCCTTTTGTGACTGACCGTTTTGAATTTTTTGTGGGTGGTCGAGAATTAGCAAATGGCTTTTCAGAGTTGAACGACCCTGAAGATCAAGCTGAACGTTTCAAAAAACAGGTTGAAGAAAAAGAAGCTGGTGATGATGAAGCAATGCATTTTGATGATGATTATATCACCGCACTTGAATATGGTATGCCACCAACAGCAGGTGAGGGGATTGGTATCGATCGTTTGGTGATGTTATTAACTGATGCACCTTCAATTAGAGATGTACTTTTATTTCCTCATATGAGAGCAATAGATTAATACCTAATTTTTCTTTTCTAGAAAAATGACTATTGGGGTGTTTCTAATTATTAGGATCATCCCAACTTGTTTGTACTTCTGATTGATCATATGGCATTTCAAGTGGATCTCTTTCTCCATTTCTGATCATATTACGTCTTTTTCTATCATCACTTAATTTTTGTTTGATTAAATAATCATCCTGTCCAACAAAAATAGCATTATCTCCTTTAACTACATATTCAGGTTGATAAAAAACTTCATTATCATCGTTAAGATTCTCCTGGATTTTACCGCCAAGAATATAACCAGTTACTGCTCCAACAGCGGTTGTTGCATATTTGCCATGACCACCACCAAATTGATAACCTATTAATGCACCAGTTGCTGAGCCAATAACCGAACCAACCGTTGTTGAATATTCATCATTTTCATCGGAATAAGCAAGATTTGAATAAATTACTGTCAGGAAGAGAATTGATAATGTGGTTTTATTGGAAATCATCTTATTTGTCCTCTTTTTAAAAAGAAGGTTGAGACTTTATCAATATAATCTCATATTTTTAGAATAGCAGATATTTTAATGAGATTGAAATTTATATATTTTTTTATATCTAGTTTATATAAAATTAGAATAAGTACAAAAATTCTATTGCACTGCCCATAAACTTATTATTTCTGTACGAACAAATGTAGGGAACTCCCCACATGAAATTCATTAAAGCAATGTTAGAATGCCATAAGATTTGTAAGAGATTAAGTTAATTTAATATTTTTAGTGATTACATTTTATTTTAAGTTAGTACTAAGGAGTTCATTACTGCTATGTATCCTAAGGCTTCAATAATATGGAAGTTAATTCTATCTGTATTCTTTTTTACTTCATTACAAACTCATGTTTATGCAATGGAAACAAGAGTTGCATTAGTTATTGGTAATAGTAAATACCCAGATATGCCTTTAAGTAATCCTGCTAATGATGCTTCTGACGTTGCTGATTCATTAAGAGAATTGGGATTTGATGTTGAACTGGCTCTGAACTTATCTTATTCAGATATGAACGAGATGATTTCTGAATTTGGTAAAAAGCTAAATAAAGCAGATGTTGGTCTCTTCTTTTATGCCGGACATGGTGTTCAATCAGATGGAGTGAATTATTTGATACCTGTTAATACTGATTTATCTCATGAAAAATCTAATGTTGACAAAGTTATTTCGACATCAAGCATTTTACAAAAAATGGAGTTCGCAAAAAATGGTGTCAACATTATTGTTTTGGATGCTTGTAGAAATAACCCACTTTCGCAAAATTTTATTGAATCCTCTACATATGGTCTGGCAAAAATTAAAGCCCCTTCGGCTTCCTTTATTGCATACTCTACTGCTCCAGGAAATGTTGCTGCGGATGGTCTGGGTAGAAATAGCCCCTACACCCAAAACCTTTTAAAACAAATAAACATACCTAATCAGACGATAGAACAAACATTCAAAAAAGTCAGGGTTTCTGTTGTTGAAGGTACTAATGGTCAACAAGTGCCTTGGGAAAATTCTTCATTATTAGGTGATTTTTATTTTGTTGAACCTATTGTTTCTGATGAATTAACTAAAGGTGGTCGATATGCTTCAATTGATCAGTTTGAGTTGGATTTTTGGAAAACCTTACAGAAAGAACCCTCCAGAGAACTATATGAATCCTATTTAAAAAAATTTCCTAAAGGACATTTTAATATTGTTGCTCAGGAAAAACTTAAACAAATGGGAAATGGAATGATAACAATTCGCTCTAATGTTTTTGGTGACAGTATTAAAATTAACGGAGAATATCGTGCTACCAGTAAATCAACATTGAGTCTTGCACCTGATGAATATACTGTTGAAGTAAGTAAGTTGGGATTCAACACTGTAACAAAAAATGTAACACTTGCTGCTGAGCAGCACCTGGATTTGCAATTTACTCTACAAGCTAAGGCTAATAATGATAATACTTCTATGCGTTCAGTTTCACTCAATTCCGAACCTATAAGAGAAGTAAGATTACCTGAACCTGAATTGGTGGAAAAAAATATTTCTGAAAAAGTGACACCCTTAAGAGTTTCAAGCAAAAGTACCTCAAATTCCATTAAACTACCAAAGACTAATATTTTGGTTGAGTACAGCAAAGAAAAAAATATTCCTCCTCTTATAAATGAGAAAATAGAACCCATTATAGATATGCAGTTTGTGAATATTAAAGCCGGTTGTTTCATTATGGGTAGCTCACCTTTAGAAGATGGTCGTTTAAATGATGAAAAATCACATAATGTGTGTTTAAGTAAAGATTATTGGATTGCTAAATATGAAGTCACACAAGCTCAATGGGAAAAAGTAATGGGTAGTAACCCTTCTTTTTTTAAAGGCTGTGGTGGTGACTGTCCAGTGGAAAGAGTCAGTTGGAATGAAGTACAGGGATTTATTTTTAAATTAAATTTACAAACAGGTCAAAAATATCGTCTGCCAACAGAAGCTGAATGGGAATATGCTGCCCGAGCTGGTACAAAGTCATCAACCTATATCGGTAATAGTGAACTCTTAGGTCAAAACAATGCCAGTAAGCTCAATGATATTGCCTGGTATAGTGGGAATAGTGCTGTAGATTATCGTGGAGGTCAATATTGTGAAGATTGGGATGAAAAAGAATTTGATGCTGTCCGCTGTGGTGTTCATCCTGTTGGGCAGAAACAGGCAAACCAATGGCATATATACGATATGATTGGCAATGTTTGGGAATGGACAAACGATGTTTATGGGTATCTTTCAACTAAGGATGTAGTCGACCCTATAGGTGCAGAAAAAGGGAATAAAAGTGTTGTAAAAGGAGGAAGTTGGGAAGGTTCATTATCTCAAAATCGCTCTGCTGCACGTTATGGTTTTGCAAAAAATAAAAAAATGGATAAGGTTGGTTTTAGATTAGTTATTACCGACGAGTAAATTTATAGTTTTGTTAGGCTCCAATTAAATTTTAGCTGACAGACGTAGGTATTAATATACTTTTGTATTATTTAGGTTTTAGTTTTATAAAATGGATAATTAGATGAAAAAAATTTATAAAGTTGCTTTATTAGGATTTATTAGCTTGTTCTGCTTTGTTTCTATTGCTGTTCATGCAGCACCTCGGGCAAAACCTGTAGTCGCAATAAAAAAAGCTAAAATTGGTGAAGGTGTTAGTAAGTATGGAAAGAAGTATCTAAATTTAGGTACTTTATGGGATGAGATGGAAGCCTCTATCCAAAAAAATCGTAAATTTACTTTAGTTAGCCGAAAGAAAGAAGTCTTAGCTGATATTCGTAAGGAACAGGAGTTTGCTAAATCTGATTTGACGGCAGGTAATGCAGCAGAAGAAGGTCAAATAAAAAATGCAAACTTTTTAATTTTACCCACTGTGCAAGACTTTAAATTTTATCGTTCTAGTACCCCAGTCCCTAATCTTGATAATAAATACATTCGAGTAGATTCTGGTATGCTTGAAGTTAATGCTCAAATTATTGATACCTCTACAGGAGGTATTAAGACAACTTTTTACCTGAAATCTTCATTTTCTACCAAGAAAAAGGTGGTTAACACTCGAGGGGGCGTACCTAATAGTATTCACTTTACTAATATGGCAAAGAAAGTTGCAGCTCAAATGACGGATCAATTAGTTGATGTTGTTTTTCCAATGAAAGTTCTTAATGTAAAAGGTAGTCAAATTTGGATTAATCGTGGTAAAGATGGAGGATTAAAGAAGGGAGATACCCTTAAAGTATTTCGTCCAGGTATTGAGCTGATTGATCCGGATACAGGTGAAAATCTTGGCTCAGCAGAGGAAGAAATTGGGAAAGTTAAGGTGACTCGTGTTAATCCAAAATTTACTACGGCTGAAGTTGTAAAAGGCAAAGATGCAGAAGTAATGATTGAAAAAGGTGATATTGTTCGTGAATAAATTTTAGATTAGCTCCAAGTTACAAAAATATTAATTTTTTGCTCAATACTATTTGTTTTAATACAACGGAACTCTTTATGAAACACTTAATAAAACAATTCGCAATTGGATTACTGATTACAGGCCTGGTTTCTCAGGTCCAGGCAACATCTAATGATAGTTCTACTAATGTTCCTGAAAAAGCAACAATTACTGTGATGTCTTTTTCTGATTTTGTTCCTGATAGAAGTGGATCACAACGTATTGGTCTTCCAGATGTTCTTGCTGGACGCATTATTGAAAAATTAAGTAATAATAAAAGGTTTACTGTAGTTGAGCGAAAAGCATTGAGACGCACTATTTTGGAGCAGCGTTTTGAAAAAAAAATGGACAAAAATTATCTGGATAAAACACTGGATAAAGCTATAGAAACTATGCAACACAACTCCGGAAGTGAGGTCGCAGCAACTAGTGATTGGAGTAATTACAATGATGTGGTAAAAGATTTTCAGGATCTTGGCTCAACTGTTGGTGCAGATTTTATCGTTTTAGGGGATCTGGAACAATTAAAGTTTACCGTCGATCAGAAAAAGGTGCCATACAGTAATAATGGTAAAATCGCAGTATCTAATCGAGTGGATGCACGTTTACGCTTAAGAGTAATTGATGCTAAAAATGGTACAATTGCTGGAGCTGCTAATATAAAAACCAAATTGTCTGAATTATTATTTAAGGGTAAGGAAAGTGATACTGATGAGTTTACTTTCTATGATCATCTCTCTTCTTTAGCTGCTGCAAAAATCCTTGATGTGACTTTCCCTGCACGAATTGTCAGTATTGAGCCCCTTATTATTTCACGAGGAAGTAATGATGGTGTCTCTAAAGGTGATCAATTCATAGTCGAGCATGAAGGTAAAGAAGTTCGAAATAGCAGTGGGCTATTATTGGCACGATTAAAAAATGAAGTAGGCCGTGTCACAGTTGTTAATGTTCAACAGACTATTGCAATAGTAGAACCTGTTTCTGGTAATGGATTTCAACTGAATGATCTAGCAGTAGTTGATGCACAAGCTTCTAATTTACAACCTGCCATTGCAACACAATCTACAGTACCACTTAAACAAAACAATTCTGTATCAAGAAAATCTGATTCAGTACCTAAAATTCCCAGATTGGCTGTTGGACTTGTCAAAATGGGATCTACTGCACGTACTGGGGATGCACTCATTGGCCAAAATGCTCAAGAACACACTCCTATTTTTACAGATACAATGATTTCTCGGTTAACACAAACAAAGCGTTTTCAGCTGATTGATCGTCAGGAAGTTGATCAGTTGCTAGACGAGCAATATGCTCAGGCACTGGCAAAAAATCAAAATGTACCTTCTGCAATGGGGACACTGAAAGGAGCGGATTATCTTGTTTATGGTAACTTAGCCTCAATTAGTAATAAGGAAAAAGTAACTAAACTACCTGGTTCTAATCGTATATTTAAACAACATCTAGGTCAGGCAAGTGGAAATATGCGTATTGTCGATGCTCGTAGTGGTGATGTCATTGAATCTCGTAAAATCTCTGTTGAGCAATCCATTGAACAAGGGGGTACTCAAAATGAAATGATAGACAAATTAGCTGATGCATATGCAGAGCAGGTCGTTCTCATGTTGATGAATGCCCTATATCCAATTAAAGCTGCTCATATTAGTAATGATGGCCAAATATATATTAACCGAGGTAATGATGGAGGTCTTTTCGTAGGAGAAGAACTTGAAATTTTTAAATCAGGTAAAAAAATTATTGATCCTGATACGGGGGTAGAGTTGGGTGTTGAAGAAAGTTATATTGGTATGGTTTTAGTAACAGAAGTAGAAGATGCACGCAGTAAAGGTGAACAAATAGAAGGTTCTGGTATTACTCGGGGAGATTTGCTTAAAAGAACGGCTAAAAATAAAGCTAAACGAAATAGTGTTGCTTCACAAGAACGTCAAACCAGGCTAATACGAAGTGGAAGTCAAATAGGTAAAAAATCAAAAGAAAAATTACGTTCAACTTTGGCAATGGGAAGCATTAAGTTAAATCATTCAGCTCAACTTTTTAATGGCTTTAATCATGGGCATTTAGAGCGTATTTCTGATGATATTGTTATGGGATTGACCAATAGTAAACGATTTGTACTCATGGAACGTGAGCAAGTTGATCAAGTTCTTGATGAAAAAACTTTTGAAACAATAACTTCTGGTGGTGATATACAATCCAGACTAACCGAACTGGTTGGCGCAGATTATTTAATTCATGGTGAGCTGAATAACTTCTATATAAATACTGAACGTAAAAAAGTCCCTTATATGGATGAAGTTCAAGTCAATAATACAGCTAAACTTGAAGGTGTTTTTCGAATTGTCGATGTGCATACAGGAGCTATTATCTGCTCTGAAAAGGTCAATTTTAAAGAAAAAATAAAAGGTGAAACTGATCGAACTGAGATTATTAGTAAAATGATCACAAAATACAGTACACTATCTGTTGCAAAAATAGTTTCTCGTCTTTATCCAATAAAAGTAATGGGAACTTCGGCTGATGGTATTGTCTATCTCAATCGTGGAGCTGATTCTGGACTCAATATTGGTGAACAATTTACTGTTATGCGTCCAGGTCAAGCCTTGATAGATCCTGATACTGGAGAGTCATTTGGTCATGCTGAGAGTAAAGTTGCAACAATTCAGGTTACTGAAGTTGAAGGGGCTCGTTCTCGTGCAAAACTTTTATCAGGTTCTGATCCTGTTAGCGGTGACATTTTACGTAAATCCAGCAAGCCTATAAAAAAGAAGAAACAAAAAGTAATGCAACCTGCATGGTAATGCAAATTAATTTAACTCAGTTAAAAAATAATATTTAATTATAAAAAGTAGTAGAGATGATAAGTAAAAAAATTATTGTGTTTGTCACAACTTTGAGTAGTAGTTTATTGCAACAGAATATCTATGCTGATTTTAATTTATTTGAAAAGTTTGGAGAAGGATTAAAGCAATCGTTGACCGGACAATCTCAACAGCCACAAGCACCTGTTAAAACTCAACCTCAGCAAATCATTCCAACAGGTTCAGTCAGTAAAACTGTTAATGTTCGTTCAGGTCCTGGGACGAGTCATGGAAAAGTTGGAAGTGTTAATCAGACATCAATAATAAGAATAAAGCATATAGAAAATAACTGGGCACAGGTAGAAGCTGATACATCAAATGGCCAGGTTCAGGGGTGGATCTATAAGCCTCTACTAACAATTAATGGTACAGTTTCTGTTCCAGGTTCAGCAACAAACTCCGCAACAGCTTCTCAGTCAAGCGCTGGAACTCAGAATGTTTCATATGCTGGTTATTCTAAAGATTTTCAGACTGTAAAAAACATGATGTCCAGCGGAAATTTAAAGGGGATTGATAAATTCTTTACTGATCGTGAAGCTGAAGTTTTGAAGAAAAATCAGACAAAATGGCAGGCCATGGAAGAAATTGGTTTGTTACGTTGGATGGAACGCGGTACCTTGTATCTTGATGAAGGTAATATAGATAAATCTGTCCGTGCATTTACAAATGCTGAAGATATTCTAAATGTACGACAAGAAGATTCTAAAATTTCTGACTTCTTTACTTCAATCACTTCTTTTGCTGCAGAAACCGTATCTGGTAATGAAGAATTTATGGAGTACCCCGGTGTTGGGTATGAAAAAGTTCTTATGCTTAATTATAAGTCAATTTCATTTTTACTTGATGGTCAGCGTAAAGCTTATAATGTTTCACGAAGAGCTATTGATTGGCAAAACATGGAAAAGGCAAAATTTCGAGATGAGATTGAGGCTATTGAAAAAGAAACAAAAGAACAAAAAGAAAGTTTGAAAACACAGTCGACTGATGATGAATGGAAGAAAAAATATAAAGCTTTAGACAAAATTGCTAATAAAGTCCCCAGTGCTTTTGTTAATCCTTTTGGCTATTATGTTACTGGTATGATACAGGAGTTTGAGAGCAAAAAGGATCCATCTTTAAAAGATAATGCTCGTATAGCTTATGAAAAAGCACTAGATCTTAATCCAAACAGCAGTGTTTTGAAGCAAGCTGTTAAAGATATGAAGAATAAGAAGAAATACGGTAGTAAACGACTATTGCATCTGGTTGTCGGTGATGGATTTGCTCCTGAGAAAAAAATGCTAACTTATAATATTCCCACTGACAATGGTGGTGTAATACCTATAAAACTCCCAATATATGAACCAGTGGCTTCAAAAGTTGCAAGAATAGAGTTACATACAACTGGAGGCAAAAGACTTGCGAGACTTTCATCAGTTGCAGATATTGAAGCTATAAGTTTAAGACATCAGAAAGATTCGGAAGCATTTCGTTCCTTAAAAATGATTTTGGCAACAATTCGTGCAACTGGTGTGACTGCTGTTACGAGTCAATTTGGTTCTTTGGGTAATGAATTAGGAGCTTCACTTAATGATACTGCCGCACCCGATATGCGTTCCTGGATGAGTTTACCTGCAAACCTACAGGCAGCAAGGTTATATGTGAGTAAAAATATTAGTAAATTTAAAATTGTTAGTTTTGATTCAAAAGGTCGACGTTTAGCTTCTAAAACTATTTCACTTAATAGTAAGTCCGATTCTTTTATTTATGCTCGTAGTGTAGATAAGCAATTATATGTTCATAGCTCAAAGTCATTGTGGACAGCGAGTAATTAATTTTTTGAGAGGAAAGGTGAGTTAGTATGAAATTGAATTCAATCGCATCAAATTTTAAGTTATTTATTTTGATTACTTTGTTCTTCACATTAGTGGCTTGCAAGCCTGCAACGGTTGCAGAGCAACCTGGTTTTGTGGCACAAGATACTTTGGATGATACCCACCCTAGAGCGAGATTAGTTTTAGGTTCCGAAAAATTAGTAGGCAATATACGTATGGGTAATATACGTTTTCGAAAAGTAGGTTTATTTACTCAATCTCAAATTGGTATTCAAAATTTATCAAATGTTAGATATAACTTGGAATATAAAGTTGAATGGGAAGATGCTAGTGGTTTCATGCTTGATCAATCAGGTGTTTGGCAACGTTTTACTTTAGCACCTACTCAAATTGATACAGTAACAACAACGGGTAAAGTGAAAGATGCCTATAAAGTTGTCATAACTGTGAGACTTCCCGACGATCCATTTATCATTAATAGAGAAAAAAAATAACTTAATCAGGAAATTTTTATGAACTTAGCAAAAAAATCAATTTTACTATCAATTCTTGCCGCGACAGTGGTAACAACTGGTTGTCAGTCTGTTCCTATGGGGCAGCAGTCAAATGTTGCTATGGTTGACCCAAAAGGGCGTGGTCATCTGCAAGCTCAACTTACTATGGCTGATTATGTTGCACTTGCTGAAAAAGTGACTAATAAAATGCTTGTTTCAAAATTGGTTCAGAAGTGGGGTAATAGAAAACCTAAGGTTATTGCCGCTACTCCCGTTAATAATACCGATAATGAAAGTGTTCGTATGAAAGACCTTCACGATAGAATTCAGGAAACGCTATTTAATTCTGATGTGATGCGTGTTGTTGATAAATCGGCTACCAGTTTTGACTATATTATAAAAAGTGAATTGACCTCTACACGTCAATATGGAAAAGGTGGACAGGAATTGGTTCATTATACCTTACAGCTTAAAATGTTTACTCTGATGGGAGAGTTGAAAGGGCAGTGGTCAGATGATCTGGCGATGGCTAAATCAGAAAAAAGTATGTTTTAATCGTTTTTCACCCTTTCCCTTGTTTTTAATAGGGGTGAGGGTGAAATTCAAAGAGCTGTTGTGATTTGTATAAAGATTTTAATTGAATAATTGTTGTGTTATTTCAATTTCTTCCATTACGACATCTTCAATTTCAACGACATCAGTTTCACCTGCTAAACCTAATTTACAGAAAGAGGGGATGATATTCCAGTCTAATTGGGCATCAGGATGATCAGTTCCTTCCAAATTTTGTAGTTTTGCAACAATCACAACATCCACATAGTCAATCTGTTCACTATCGTAGCTGTAATTTGAATGTTCATGGGCTACTTTTATCAAATCATCAGGAAAGTGCCAACTTTTCATAATTGATGTGCCCACAGGACCTGATAAACGTGCAAGTAAAGATGAAAACACCTCTTCGTCTTGTACGAGTGCTGGAATTTCTTCTGCACGAGTTAAAATAGGAAGAGCACCAATGTTATGAACTAAGCCTGCTAACATGGCTTGATCGGGTTTGAGCTTGGTAAAGTGTTTGGCCATTGCGGAAGCAATTGATGCAACCTGAGTACTTTGTGTCCAAATTTCATCCATATATTTTTTGGTAATGGGATTTGAGGCTTTAAAAATTTGTTCCATGGCCATAGTGGTTACCATAGACTTGACGAGAGAGTGACCCATACGGGTTATGGCCTGCTCAACAGTATCTGTTTTTTGTGACCCTCTTAGCAAAGGACTATTTGCAACCTGAATCATACGTGCAGATATGACAGGGTCGAGCACAATGACATCGGCTATTTGCTTTGCACTCGCATCTTCATCAGCAACAGCATCCCGCACCTTTAAGGCAACTTCTGGCAAAATTGGTAGAACCAGTTTTTGTTTTTCTAAATCATCCAGAAGCGCAATGTAAAATTTATCTTCAAGAACTTTATTACTCAAAGGAAACCCTTTTATATTAAATTTTTAAGCATCTATTAATAGTAATAGCACGTTTCTATTTATAGCATAAAACAAGCTAAATTCAATAAAAAAAAGATGAGTAATATTTAATATATTTAGAATTTTTTATTAATTTTAAGAAGCTACTCAAGAATTAGTCTCAATAGTATAGGGTAGTTCTTTGATACTCAGTGGAATCTTCATTGTCTCATCTAAAAAAATATCTTTGTTTTCAATTGCTTCTGTTGTAATAACAGCCAATAAATCAACACCACCATCGAGTGATTTTTGTGCATCAACGATATTACCTGCACCCTGACCACTTTTACAGGAAGGCGAATGAAGATTATCTCCAGCCTTTGGTAAGTCTTTGGTCTCACAATGAGCACGATACATTTGTCGTTTTAATTTACCAAGATATTGCATTCTGGCGACAACTTCCTGACCTGTATAACAGCCTTTTTTAAAATTTATGCCATTGAGCACTTGTAGGTTAAGCATTTGCGGAATAAAAGCTTCTTTAGACGATTCATAAACATTTGGAATTCCATTGTGGATTTCGAGAAGTTTCCAATGACTTGTATTGACAACTTGAGCATCAGCTTGTAATTCTTTCCATAAATTCTGTATTTTATCTAGTGAACCAACACATTCAAATCTGGGGATATCTCCAGGCAGTCGGATCAATAATATATCATTACTGTCAGTCACCATATTGGTTTCAGTAGGTGGTGTGAATCCAAGCTTTTTAAGAGAACTAGTTGCCTGATGACCAAAAATACCAATTTTTATTAAGCTATTATTGGCATCTGTGAGCTCAACTTTACTCATCATGACAAACATTTGTAGACGTTTCAGTGTTTCTTGTTGCAGTGGTAGCGGTAATTGAAGGAAAAGTTTATCACCTTTTGAAAATATAGTTAATAAAGAACGTAAGCGTCCTTTGGGAGTACAAAGACCACTCATATGAGAGAGAGATGAACTAATGGCATTGATATCATTAGTTAACTGCCCTTGTAAAAATGTTTTTCTATCATCTCCTCCCACTTCAATAAGCCCAAGATATGATAAATCCGTAAGAAAAAGATCACCTTGTAAAGATTTAATAGGTGAATCATCGTTGATATTAAAAGTGACTTCTTGATCGTTATTAAAGGTCGCTCCTAAGGAGCTAAGAAAGCTGAACCAATTATTTGACATAAGTTTGATCTACTCTAATTATGATATATGCTTTAAGTATATAATGTCGTTTAAGCTAAGAATCAAGTTTAATTTTATTAAGTAACATAATAAATATTTTGAGAGTTTGAATAGGCCTACATATTGTATTAGTATCGTAGTATTATTGAATTGTTTTAAATCTTAGCCATAACTATTTGGTTCAAAGAAGTTTATAGGGAATATTGAGAAGTTTATCATGAAGAACATGCTATAATGAGCGAAGAAAATTTACTGAATAAAAAAAGATTACAGTGGCAGTGCCGCCGTGGTATGTTAGAACTTGAATTGTTTTTAAATGATTTTCTAGAAGACAATTATGAGGATCTAAGTAACGATCAAAAGTTGTTATTTTCAGATTTATTAAACACCATTGATCCAGTTTTATTTGATTATCTTATGGGAACACAAGAGCCGGAAGATCATGGACTTAGGGATATTGTCCAAACAATTAGAGACGCTACCCGCAAGCGGGTTAACTCTTGAGCTAAATTGTGCTGCTTTATTTTGTAGAAACAGGCCTCAGAATCTTAATAATAAATTCATTGGATTTAGCTATATACTAAGTCTGATCTATCTTTTACTCTTCTTTTTTCTGACAATTTCTCTATATTTGATACCAATAAACATTGACTACTATATTATATTCACCGTGGTGATTATTTGGTATTGCCAACATATCTATAGGAAGCAATTTCTATTTAATGTTCCTTCTTCGGTTAAAAAAATAGTTTTTACTGAATTGGGATGGTGTTATGTACAATTAAATAATTCTTATATATTTAAAGCTGATATTGCTAGTGATACGGTTTTGACAGAAAAATTGGTTATTCTCAACTTAGTTGAACGACGCTCTAATGATTCTGTTTCATCTCCTATACAGTTAATAGGTCATTCAATATTTTCAAAAAATCAATCAGTGCTATTAACTGCAGATAGGTTAGGATGTGATAAATTTCGAGAAATAAAACGTCATCTACGTTTTATCAGTTTTAATAAAACAGAGTCTGATTAAAAAACTAGTCAGCAATAATATGATTGTATAAAAAGCTTAACATGAATTAATCTCATGATAGTTGGGTGGCACTAAAATCGTATCTTTTAAAAACTTTTTATCATCCTTGTAGGGGTAATCAAGAGTATAATGAATACCTCTGCTTTCTTTTCTATCCATTGCACTATCAATGATCAATTCTGCTACAGTTGCAAGGTTTCTTAACTCAATTAAGTCACTATTAATAAGGTATTGACGATAATAGTCATCAATCTCTCGTTGTAGTAATTTTATACGTTGCTTAGCTAATAGTAATCGTTTGTTTTTTCGTACAATACCTACATAATTCCACATAAAACGACGTAACTCATCCCAGTTATGAGTCACTACAACGCCTTCTTCAGAGCCTGTAACCCGGCTGTCGTCCCATGGTGGTAATAGAGGCTCACAAACATAACGTTGTAATTCTGTTTTAATTTTTTCTGCAGCAGCTTTACCAAAGACTAAACATTCTAAAAGTGAATTGCTTGCCATACGATTAGCACCATGCAAACCAGTAAAAGCTGTTTCTCCAATAGCATACAAATTAGAAATGTCTGTTTGGCCATCCAGGTTTGTCATAATACCACCACAGGTGTAGTGAGCAGCAGGGACAACAGGGATTGGCTCGCAGGTGATATCAATTCCAAAAGATAAACAACGCTTATAAATTGTTGGAAAATGATCTTTGATAAATTCAGGAGATTTATGAGTTATATCTAAATAAACAAAATCAGACCCAGTTCGTTTCATTTCATAATCGATGGCTTGAGCAACAATATCTCTTGGTGCCAGTTCTTCACGCTCATCAAATTTGTGCATAAATAACGTGCCATCAATCAGTTTGAGTTTTGCACCTTCTCCTCTTAAAGCTTCTGAAATTAAAAATGATTTTGCCTTAGGGTGATAAAGACAGGTTGGATGAAACTGATTAAATTCCATATTAGCCACACGGCATCCAGCACGCCAGGCCATGGCAATTCCATCACCAGTGGAACTGTCTGGGTTGCTTGTATATAAATAAACTTTACTGGCACCACCAGTGGCAAGAATGGTAAATTTTGCAGGCACTTCAGTTACTTGATTGGTTTGGGTATTAAGTAAATAGATACCCACACATTGTTTTTCTATTGATTTTTGTGAAGGTGATGTATGTGAAGGTATTTCTGAATGTGGTGAAACAATTAAATCAACTACCATATGATGCTCAAATAGAGTGATATTTTCAGCTTGTCTTACTTGTGCTAATAAACCTTCTGAGAGTGCATGACCAGTGGCATCAGCTGCGTGTATGACACGGCGATGGCTATGACCGCCTTCACGTGTTAAATGATAGGTACTATCATTTTCTTCTTCTTTGGAAAACTTTACACCCTTATCGATAACCCAGTCTATGGATTCTTTACCATGAGCTATAGTAAATTTAACACTGTCTTCGTGACATAGGCCTGCACCAGCATTTATTGTATCTTTAACATGAAAGTCAATACTATCATTGTCTTCATCTAATACGGCAGCGATGCCTCCCTGCGCATAGAGAGTGGCTCCTTCATGAATTGGACCTTTAGAAATTAATGCAATTGTTGGTTTTTCATTGGCTTGTGAGGTTTGCTCAGCAAGCTCCAAAGCAACTGTTAGACCTGCAGCGCCTGTTCCAACAATAATGACATCAAAACACTCAGTATTCATAAGCCTTTATCTATACATAAAATTAACTATATTATGCACAATAAATGAGATTAAGCCTAATGATCTTGTTAATTATTAATAATGTCTCTAACTGGTTGTTACTCTGTTGATTGAAATCAATAAAACCTTAAATTTGTAATGAACTTTTATTTAATGTTTATGTCATACATGTCATGGAAGAGTAATTGTTCATTTGTAGAGGGTATTTTTATTTTAAATATTAGATATTTCTGATCAATGACAAAGTGCATAAGAAATGCTTTTATAGAGTAGTAGTTCAATTAATACAGGATTTTATATAAAAATAAAAGCTCAGGTCATTTCTATTGTTGATTTTATGCTAAGATTAGTTGTTGAACTGTATAAAAATGCGAATGAATAAATGGGAAACTAATGGGCGATAATCAATCGCAAAACCAAATTGATCTGGAGATTGTTAAAAGAGTACAACGGGGCGATAAAAGTGCATTTGATATTTTAGTTATAAAGTATCAGCATAAATTGGCCAAGTTGGTTTTACCATATGTCCATGACAGAGACGATGTTCTTGATGTGGTACAGGAATCTTTTATTAAAGCTTACAAAGCACTTCCCAGGTTTAGAGGAGACAGTGCTTTTTATACATGGCTCTATAGAATTGCGATCAATACGTCCAAAAATTATTTAACAGCACAAAGCAGGCGACCGCCACGTTCTGATGTTGATGCAGTTGATGCTGAATTTTATGATGGTGGAAGTGTGATGCACGATAACACAACACCTGAAGCCAACTTATCGACACAGCAAATTAAAGATACAATTAATCGGGTAATATCAGATTTGCCTGAAGAGTTAAAAATTGCTATTACTTTACGTGAGTTTGAAGCAATGAGCTATGACGAAATTGCAGACATCATGGATTGTCCTGTTGGAACTGTTCGTTCAAGAATTTTTAGAGCAAGGGAAGCTATTGATAATGAGATCAAAGTGTTACTTTAATTAGTCACTTTTTTATAAAATTAAACAACCTGAGTGAAGTCCAGGTTTTATTTTTGAGTTGATGAGATGAACATGTCTGAACAAATACAACAAGATATTGACCAGTCAATAAATATCGATTTGTCTGCTTTTATCGATGCGGAACACTCTGAACATGAAATTTCTCAAATTATTGATTCTCTGCTTAGTTCTCCAGAATATAAAGAACAATATGCCCGAAAGAAATTAGCTAATGATTATCTACAAGAGCAAGTACAGGAAGGTATTCCTTTGATTGGGCTTAGAGGCAATATTTCTAAGGTTTTAGATGATTTACCAGCTCATTTTTCAGATGAGGCTGTGAATCTTAATGTTTTGGAAACAGTTAATATTTCTCAAAATTCCTGGTTTAAGTCGTTATTAAAAAAGAGCTACGATAATAAAATTATAAGTGGGGTTTCTGTTGCAGCCTCAGTAATGCTCGTGACTCTTGTTACTCTGCAAGGGCTTAATAATAACCAAGCTGGTAGTTTTGACAGTAATGTTGTAGCTTCTTCTGATGAAAAATTATCTACGTCACCAATGCTTCAATCTTCTTTATCTCCTTCATTTGTTACTCCTGTTTCTACTTTTTCAAATCTTTCTACAACCTCTAATTTAGATATTAATACAATGAATAAAGAGCAGTATCAGTGGATTGAAGCAGATCCTGTTTTGTCTAAACAAGTTCGAGAATATATTAGTCAGCATGAGAAGCGCCAGGCTGGTTATAACTTACAACCAAAAATTCGTACAGCGACATATCAGGTTGGCGAATAAAATAAGCTATGGAGCATCAGAGTTTTTGTTTTAATTTATTTAAAATCAGTATGATGTTATAGTCAAAATGGCAATAAGTTTATGAAATTTGTAAATTTAGATTTTCAACGCTGGTTAATTATTACTTTAATCACATTCAGCTCAATCTCAGTTTCACAGGCACAAACTCCCGTCTTTACTTCAGAAAATATCCTGGAAACTTCAAATATATCTACTGTTTCCATAGAATCGCTCTTGGAAAAGTTTGTTCGTAATGGCTCAAAACAATTATTTGATGGTACCTTCATTTATTTGTTTGAGGATAAAATCCAAACAGTCAAAGTTCATCGAAAAGTAGATGTTAATGGACAAGTAGTTGAGGAATTTATACCTCTTGATGGTAACCAAAAGACAAGCTCCAGAGTTTTGGAAGAGCATCATTGCCTCCTTGATAATAACTGGCAGTATCAATTTGACTCAATATCATCAAGTTTTCCTTTTCGTGTAAATAATACTTACCAGAAATTACAGTTGTATTATAATTTTACTTTATTGGGAGTTGAAACAATAGCAGGCATGTCTGCAGTAAGATTACTCATTGAAAGTAAAGATCCTTATCGATACAGTTATCATCTTTGGTTTGAACCCAAAGAAGCGACTTTATTAAAATATAAATTAGTTGATAGTAATGCAAAATTAATTGAACAATATCTATTTACTAATATTTCTTTTCAGGGTGATAAAGAACAAATAAAAAATTTAGATGAGGTTAGTACATCAACCCCATGTATTGAACAGTTTGCAGGTATGACCGAAGCATTTCAGAAGTATTTTAATCATAATAAAATTCCAGCTGGTTTTGAGCTTGTTTCCTTCAGAAAAGGTTATATTGATAGTACTGAGCGCCAGGCCTTTCAATTTCAATTGAGTGATGGATTGTCGGCGGTTTCTGTTTTTATTGAAGACAGTAAAAAAGCGACTAAATCTATTAATGGTGTTGTAAAACTTGGGCCTGTAAATATTGCAGGAAAAAATGTATCAAATCATCAAATCACAATTATTGGCGCAATTCCAATTGTAAGTGCTTTAGAATTTATTAAAGCAGAAAAATTATCAGAAAATGAATATTTTTCTTCTCAATAATTTTAAAGTGGCTGAGAAGTAATATAATTAAGTGAGTGAAAATGGTTGAAGAACAAGCAACTGTTATTAGAACAAAAGACCAATATGTTTGGGTGCAAACAGAGCGACAGAGCAGTTGTGGTCATTGTTCAGTTAAAAGTGGCTGTGGAACACAGGTTCTTTCAAAAGTACTGGGGAATAAACTTTCTCAAGTTCGTTGTCTAAATCCACTTATTAATTCCAAAGGCTCAATTTCTAAAGAATACGCTTTCAAGTTACAATCTGGAGATAGGGTGGTAATCGGCTTAGAAGAAACTGCACTGATAAGAGGCTCTATGTTAATTTACTTTTTACCTTTGGTCAGCATGATTGTTTTGGGTGGTTTTTCTGTTTTTATCGGTAAAATATTCTGGCCTCAGGGTATTGATGTGTTATCAATTATATTTTCTTTTACCGGCCTTATCCTTGGTTTGCGTTTTACTCAGACTTTATTACATAAAAATAAGCAAAAAAATTCAAAACTTGATGTTCAACAGGCCTTTGAACCTGTTGTTTTAAAAAAAATATCGCACTATGATACAACACCGATTAAGGTAGTAACCCCTTGAGTCATTATAAGTTTTTTTATAGAAATGGCTGTCATTTATGTGAGGATATGTATTTGCTCATTCAGCCCTATGAAATTAGCCATAAAATTACCATTGAAATGCATAATATTGACAAGAGTTCTGATTTACGAGAAAAGTATGGTGCACTGATTCCTGTGTTAACCGATATAAATGATAATGAAATTTGTCATTATTTTTTTGATAAGATCTGTTTTGAACGTATTCTTAATGATTAATCTTCTTATCCAATGACATTACCTCTACTTTTGCCTTGTTTTTTGTTATGATTCACCGCTTGTTTATTGCATAAGAAATATCTTTTGGAGACTGAGTGGCTGAATTAGAGTTTATACGTAATTTTTCAATTATTGCCCATATTGACCATGGTAAATCAACTCTTGCTGATCGGATAATCCAGATTTGTGATGGTTTGACTTCTCGTGAGATGCAGGCGCAGGTTCTTGATTCCATGGATATTGAGCGCGAGCGTGGCATTACCATTAAGGCGCAAAGTGTTTCCCTTGATTATCAAGCAAAAGATGGCCATACCTATCAACTTAATTTTATTGATACACCCGGGCATGTTGATTTCTCATACGAAGTGTCACGCTCTTTAGCAGCTTGTGAGGGCGCTTTATTAGTTGTTGATGCCTCACAAGGTGTAGAAGCACAAAGTGTGGCCAATTGTTATACCGCGATTGAACAGGGACTTGAAGTTTTACCAGTTCTTAATAAAATTGATTTGCCAGCAGCTGATCCTGACAGAGTAATCACTGAAATTGAAGAAGTCATTGGTCTTGAAGCTATGGAAGCACCTCATTGTAGTGCTAAAACGGGTGCTGGCGTAGATGAATTACTTGAATATCTTGTTAAACATATCCCTGCACCACAAGGTGATCGTGACGCACCTTTACAGGCTCTGATTATCGACTCCTGGTTTGATTCTTATTTAGGTGTTGTTTCTCTGGTTCGCGTCATGCAGGGGACTCTAAAGCGTAGAGATAAAATGAAAGTTATGTCTACAGGACGCTCTCATGGAGTCGACGGTGTGGGGATATTTACCCCCAAACGAGACCCGAAAGAATTTCTGACTGCAGGTGAAGTTGGTTATGTTATTGCTGGAATTAAAGATATTTATGGTGCACCAGTGGGTGATACATTAACCACAGCTCATAACCCTTGTGATGGACCGTTGGAAGGTTTTAAAGAAATTCAGCCTAGAGTTTTTGCAGGACTCTTTCCAGTGTCCTCTGATGATTATGAAGGCTTACGAGAAGCTTTATCAAAGTTAAAGCTCAATGATGCTGCACTGTTTTATGAACCAGAGATTTCACAAGCACTGGGGTTTGGGTTTCGTTGTGGTTTTCTCGGAATGCTACATATGGAAATCATTCAGGAAAGACTGGAGCGTGAATATGATTTAGATTTAATCACTACAGCACCTACTGTTATTTTTGAAGTATTAACGACTAAGGGTGAAACCATTAAGGTGGATAATCCCGCCGCTTTGCCTGATCGCTCAACAATTGAAGAAATTCGTGAACCCATCATTTCAGCAAATATTTTATTACCACATGAATATGTGGGAAATGTCATTGGTTTATGTATAGAAAAGCGTGGTGTACAAAAAAAGATGCAATATGTGGGTAATCAGGTCAATATAACATTTGAAATGCCTATGAATGAGGTGGTATTAGATTTCTTTGATCGCCTTAAATCAGTTAGTCGTGGTTTTGCTTCCCTTGAATACCACTTTGAACGTTTTGAAGCGTCAAAGCTAGTCAAAATGGATATTTTAATTAATGGGGAACCTGTTGATGCACTCTCAATTATTATTCATGAAGATTTGGCATTAAGTCGTGGTCGTGATTTAACGGAAAAAATGAAAGAGCTAATTCAGCGCCAAATGTTTGATGTCGCTATCCAGGCTGCTATTGGTTCGAAAGTGATTGCACGCACAAATGTGAAAGCATTACGAAAAAATGTTACCGCCAAGTGTTATGGTGGTGATGTTAGTCGAAAAAGAAAATTATTAGAAAAGCAGAAGGCGGGTAAAAAACGCATGAAACAGGTAGGAAGTGTTGAAATTCCTCAGGAAGCGTTTTTAGCTGTTCTTCATATTGGGAAAGACTAATCGTTTATTGTAATTAATTGGCTCTAAATAAAGATGTTTAGTTGCTAAATATAGGTTTGTGGTATTAACCAAATACCAGAGATAAAGAGAAGAGAATGGATTTTGATATTGCTTTAGTTTTAGTTATTTTATCTTTTGTGTCAGGCATCATCTGGTTATTAGATAAATTCTTATGGGAAGAAAGTCGTCTTGAAAGACAGAAGGCTGAATTAGAGCGTAAGGGAAGTGACATTACTGCACAGGAACGTGATGCATTATTGGCTGATCCTATCATCATTGATTATGCAAAATCTTTATTTCCGGTTTTCTTTATTGTTCTAATTTTACGCTCATTTATTTTTGAACCTTTTCGGATTCCATCTCAATCTATGATGCCTAATTTATGGGTAGGTGATTTTATTCTTGTTAATAAATTCAGCTATGGTGTTCGTCTACCTGTTTTAAATACAGAAATCATTGACTCGGGTAAGCCTAAAAATGGTGATGTTGCAGTTTTCAGGTATCCAGTTAACCCTTCAATTAATTTTATAAAAAGGGTAATAGGAGTTCCAGGCGATCACGTAGTTTATCGTAACAAATTACTTTATATCAATGGTAAACCAATGTTGCAGAAAAATATAGGAAAATATAAAGGAGAAGGTTCTGGAGAAAAGATGAATGGCTCTTCTTTGAAAACGGAAGACTTAATGGGAGTCAATCACAATATTGTTTTGGAACTAAATAAGCCTGAATTAAGTCACATGTATGTTTCGGAGTTTTATAATAATGGGGCAATTGATTTGACAGTCCCAGAAGGTCACTATTTTGTAATGGGTGATAATCGTGATGGAAGTCACGATAGCCGCTTCTGGGGCTTGGTACCTGAAGGTAATTTGGTTGGCAAAGCCTTTATGATCTGGTTTAATTGGGATATGGGGCATGGGCTCTTTTGGGAGCGTATTGGTAATTCAATTGAATAATCTATGAAATTAACTATACTCTGACTTAATTAGGTGTAGGTAAAAGGATAAGTAATGCTAAAAGATAGTTTTAAATATAAAAATCAAAAAGGTTTCACTTTAACTGGTTGGATAGTGGTTATTGCTCTTATCTTATATTTTGCTTATTTGGCAATGATAATTTCTCCTGTTCTTATTAGTAATAATACGATGAATAGAATCCTGGAGTCTCTCAAAGAAGAACCGGGTATCACGCAGAAGACAAAATATGATATATGGCGTTTAATTGAAAATAGAATGTTAGTGAATCAAGTTCAAAATATTACAAAAGATGACTTTGATATTGAGAAAGAAGGTGATGTTGTTAATATTTATCTAGAGTATGATGACAAAATAAAGTTTATGGGTAATGTTTATATTCTTATTGAAAGAAATAAATCAGTTGAATTGGTTCGGAATTGAATACTAACTTAGCCAGTCTTTGTAAAAAATTAGGTTATACTTTCAATGATTTAAGCTTGTTGCAAACTGCATTGAGTCATCGCAGTATAGGCAAAAACAACAATGAGCGTTTAGAGTTTTTAGGTGACTCAGTTATTGGCTATGTGATTGCTGAGGAACTTTACTTACGCTTTGGCGATGAAAATGAAGGGAATCTTAGCCGTTATCGCTCTTTATTAGTAAAAGGGGATACGCTTGCCAGTATCGCTCGTCAGATGAGTGTCGGTCAGTTTCTTAAACTTGGAGGCGGTGAACTTAAAAGTGGAGGCTTTCGTCGAGCATCAATCCTTGCAGATGCCATGGAAGCAATTATTGGGGCTATTACTCTTGATTCTAATATAGAACAGGCACGAAGTTGTATCCTGTCGTGGTATAAAGAGCGATTGGATAATATCAAAACACTGGATTTAAAAGATCCCAAAACACGTCTTCAAGAACGGCTTCAAGCAAGAAAATTTGAGTTACCACTTTATAAAGTTATTTCTGTAAATGGTAAGGAACATGCTCAAATTTTTCAAGTAGATTGTCAGGTTAAAGAACTTGGATTAACGATTACATCAGAAGGTAGCAGTCGAAGAGCTGCCGAACAAAAAAGTGCTGAGTTGATGTTGGAACTCTTACTTGAAAATAAACAACTAGAAAAATTCTGATAAAAAATGCTTTTTTCAAATCTTTAGTTAATTATTCTTGTCTTGACAGCATAATCGTATCGATTGATACATACTCTTTTCATCTCTAAGTGAATTATATTTTATCTCATTATGAAAATTACTGAATATCCTGAAAATTATAGAAGTGGCTATGTTGCGATTATTGGTCGACCAAATGTTGGAAAATCAACCTTGTTGAACTATATTCTTGGCTTCCATTTAAGTATCACCTCAAAAAAACCTCAAACAACTCGTCATCGTCTTTTAGGTATTAAAACAACAGATTCAGCACAAGCGGTCTATATTGATACACCTGGCTTACATCAAAAATATAAAGGTGCTATTCATACCTATATGAATAAAGAAGCCATGTCGACTTTAGCTGATGTTGATGTAATTGTTTTTGTTGTTGATGGTATTAAACTCACATCTGAAGATGAATATGCTATTGAACTTTTATCAAATTGTGAGCAGCCTATTATTTTAGCTGTTAACAAAGTTGATAAGATTAAAAATAAAGAAATTTTACTCCCTTTTATAGAAACACTAAGTGAACGCCTGTCTTTTGCACATATTGTACCAATTTCTGCTTCAAAGGGGAGTAATATAGTAGAGCTTGAGCAGCACATTGAGTCCCACTTAAATTTATCTCCTGCATATTTTCCTGAAGAACAAATTACTGATAAATCTGATCGTTTTCTTGCCTCTGAATTAATTCGAGAAAAACTGATGCGTTTGTTAGGTCAGGAGGTACCCTATGCAATTGCTGTAGAAGTTGAAGCCTTTGAAGAAGAAGCTAATATCATAAAAGTTTCAGGGGTTATATGGGTTGAGCGGAGTAACCAAAAGAGTATTATTATCGGTAATAAAGGTCAGCAATTAAAAGAAGTTGGAAAACAAGCAAGAATTTCAATGGAACGCTTATATGACAAAAAAGTTTTTTTAAAGTTATGGGTTAAGGTAAAAGAAGGTTGGTCAGATGATCAGAAAGCCCTGAAAAGTCTTGGGTACTTTGACTCACTAAATACGGATGAGACCCAATCTTGATTATTTAGGCATTTGCTATATTTTAGTTTAAAAAATCTGGTTCATTAATTGTTATGATTCAAGGCACAAAAATAAATCTGGATAATAAATCAGCGGTTGTACTCCATCATTATAACTATCGAGACTCCAGTCTTATTGTTAATTTTTTTTTAAGTGACTTTGGTCTGGTTAGTGCCGTAGCAAAAGGTATCAAAGGCAAAAAAAACAAACAAAATCAGTTTGTTTTATTACAGCCGTTTAAAAGACTTAAGGTTTCTCTGACTGGAAAAAATGACCTGCTAATTTTAACTTCTGTTGAGCTTTCTAATGTTTTTGTAAAGGATTTATCATCACAGGTATGGGATTTATCTGGAAAACCGTTGTATTGTGCCTATTATATTAATGAATTATTATTGCGTTTACTTCCCTCACATACAAACTGCTATGAAATTTTTTCACTTTATGAACACACACTAGATATTCTTTCACACTTTTCTAGTAATAATTCTAAGCAGCCCTCTATTGGAGATAACGAAGAAGTATCTATTCAATATGAAGTGCCATTAAGAATGTTTGAAATTAAACTACTTGAGTATCTTGGTTATGCACTTAACCTAAGTTATGACGTTGAAACAAATTTGGTGATTGAAAGTGATAAGCAATACTATTATATCCTCGATACAGGGCCAACTCTTATTCCAGTCGATAATATTAAAAATTTAGTCATTAGTGGTAGTACTCTTATAAATATGTCTAATCATCAATTTACTGATCAGAAAACCTTGCAAGAAAGTAAACAACTATTAAAATGGGCTCTTGCTGTACATTTGGGTGAAAAACCATTAAAAAGTCGTGAAATGTTTAAACAACTTTATTGTTAAATTGAGTTGTTTTCTGTATTGAACAACTATTTTTTGTATGATTAATTTGCTAAATTTTAAGTTCCTTAAAGGATAAATAATGAGTCACAGTTCAGACATTCTTCTTGGTGTAAATATCGATCATATTGCTACATTAAGACAAGCTAGAGGTACACGCTATCCTGATCCTGTGAAAGCAGCAATGGATGTTGAATTTGCTGGTGCAGATGCTATAACCTTGCATTTAAGAGAAGATAGGAGACATATTCAGGAACGTGATGTTTATCTCATTAACGAGGTATTACAAACACGAATGAATCTTGAAATGGCGGTAACTGACTCAATGTTGGATATTGCTGAAAAAGTAAAACCATCGGATTGTTGTTTGGTTCCTGAAAAGCGTGAAGAGTTAACAACTGAAGGTGGCTTGGATGTTGCCTCTCAGATAGATAAAATAACTGATGCTTGTCAACGACTGGCTGAAGCTGATGTTCGAGTGTCGCTTTTTATTGATGCGGACAAAAATCAAATTGAGGCAGCTGCACAAGTTAATGCTCCAGTTATCGAAATTCATACAGGACACTATGCTGATTTTTGTGGGGATGCTCAGCAGAAAGAATTTGAACGAATTAAAGATGGGGTTTTGTATGCAAAGTCTCTGGGTTTACATGTCAATGCAGGTCATGGTCTTCATTACCATAATGTTAAAGCTATTGCAGCGCTTGTGGATATAGAAGAGTTAAATATCGGTCATGCTATTATTGCTCAGGCATTGTTTTGTGGACTAGGAAATGCTGTCAAGGAAATGAAAGAAATCATGATGATGGCAAGAAATAATCTTTAAATTAGTGTTTTTTATTATTAAACATTCCTTGCAATCAAACAAATCATTAATTAATTTTAAAAAAAATTATGCAAACAAGCACTCTTCAAGAAAAATTTAATTCTTTACGTAGCAACAAATTATTTGAATTCTTTGTTATTTCAATTATTATTTTTTCAGCATTGGTTATTGGTGCGAAAACATATGATATTTCCCCAGGCGCCCTATGGATAATTCATTTACTTGATTGGTTCATAACCTTCTTTTTTCTAACTGAGATTATCATCCGCTTTTTAGGTGAGGAACATAAAAAAGACTTCTTTAAACATGGCTGGAATATTTTCGATACTCTCATTGTTATCACTAGTCTAATACCTGTAGAAGACAGTGAATTAGCCATTATTGGGCGACTAATTCGAATTTTTCGAGTCTTGAGAATGGTTTCTATTATCCCAGAGTTAAAGATGTTGTTGAACTCATTACTCATTGCTTTGCCTCAACTGGGTTATATTATTGCTTTGATGTTTATTATTTTTTATATCTATGCGGCAATCGGAAGCACTTTTTTTGCTTCAATTAACCCGGTTTTATGGGGGGACATTGCTATTTCCATGTTGACTTTATTTCGGGTGATGACTTTTGAAGACTGGACTGATGTTATGTACGAAACCATGGCAGTATATCCTTTAAGCTGGACTTATTATCTTAGTTTTATCTTTTTTACGGCTTTTGCTTTCTTAAATATGGTAATTGGTGTGGTTGTTAATGTTTTAAATGAGGAGCATGAAAAAATCAGGCTTGAAGAAGAGTTAGCAGAAGAACATGTGACTATAGAGGATTTAGATAAAAAAATTGAAGAGTTGAAACTGCTAATATTATCTAGAGGTTCCTAAGCTTAGTTATTGATATCTTTTGTTTTTATTTTTAAAAAAATGATAATAAATAATAGATTTTGTTTACAAAAGTAAAAAATAGGTCTATTGTTATGATATGTGAGCTAATACTCATTTATGAGGAATGCTCTCTGGCAAATATAGCACTGAGAATATGTTCACAGATTTTTTTCTTTTTAAAATTTAGACTATTTATAAAAGAAATTTGAGTATACGGATATTCTCGTCTTTTGCTTTATACCTGCTCTTATCTTAAAGAAGGGGATAGATAATGATGACTTTATTTGTGTTAGCCTGTGTATTCATGGTTCTTATAACTGTTCCAGTTTGAGAATCTATTTTTGGATTCTATATTTAAAATAAATGAGATACAATTTAGATACTTTTAACTTATTGAAATACTAGATGTTTCTAGCTTTATAATAGAATTATGTACTTTTTATGTTTGTAAAGTGGTTTTTGGATAAAACCATGCACGGGCGGTGTGAATTAAAATTTTCCATGCCCTAAAAGTGTCAATGGAGTGATCAATATTCCCGCCACAGGTTATTAAATTAAATAATCAACTTTCACAATCCAATTTCTTATATATTGATATTTAACGAGTCGAATTTTATAAAGTTTAATTGTTCTTATTTCCAACAACTCATCTTAAAGAGTATGAGAAATGTATTAAAATTTCTTCACTCTATATGCTTCTTGAAACCGATATTAATGTAATGGAAAAGTGATACTTATGGTAGGTTAATTAGATTATAATTAGTAAATTAAAAAAAAGTACTGATAACAATATTGAATGCAATCCACAATTAATTAAATACTGTACATAAAATTTTGGTGAAATAATTTTATGAAGATTACTCAGCAGTTTGTGTAAAATATCCACCTTGTTTGACTTTAACATTCAATATATTGTTATAATAAAGAAATATTAAAAAAATCTTTATTTTGCAACAATTTAGACTATATTGTTATAGTATGTTATTAAAATATGATATAAAGTACTATCAGTAATACCTTTATTGATTAGTTTTATGGGACAATGTAGTTGATATATAGATATTTCATCTCAAATATCATAAAGCTGTACATGGACAAATAAAGTACAAAAAGTTATGCAGAGTATATTTATAAAAAATATTATAGTGTTATTGGGCATAGGGCTTTTTTTAGCACTAATTACATTTAATGGATTAAATTTCTATAATTTATTAAATAGAACATCAGAACCTCTTCAACCTGACACTACTACCACATTGATTAAGCAATCAAAAAAAATCCCTCCACCTCAGGCGATTGTACGTTGGCATCTTTTCGGCACAAATTCAGTTAAGCAGCAGGCCAAAGTACCCAAAAGTACCTTACGCTTGAAAATAATTGGTATTATTAGTTCGACTCTTGATGGAGAAGCGAGGGTTATAATTGAAGATTCATCTCGAAAACAAAAGTTTTACAAAGTGGGTGATAAAATTAAACAAAATGTGTCAGTTAAATCAATTCATGCTGATCATATCGTCATTATGCATAATTCTCGTCAGGAAATTGTGCAATTTAAAAGCCTAAACATCCAGAAAAATATAATTAAAAAAGTAGTTTTACAATGAGTATTATTAAAAAAATTTCAATCCTAACTCAAATTAAAATGCACTGTAAAATTTTACTTTTTACTGTATTTTTAAGCCAATCTTTCAATGTTTTTGCAAATGATTCCTATGTTTTTAATATGCAAGATGTAGATATTAGAACCATGATTTCTACAGTTTCTGATGTGACTGGAAAAAATTTCATTATTGATCCTAATGTGAAAGGTAAAGTTACTGTTATTTCAAAGAAAAGTATGTCAGCAATTGAGGTTTATCATATTTTTCTATCTTTACTTGATGTCCATGGATATTCAGTTGTGCCCACTGTTGAATCAAATACATTTAAGGTTATCAAAGGTATAACTGCAAAATCAAAAGCAGTTCCCAATGACTTAAATAGTGCAATTAAAGGTGATCAATTGGTTACCAGAGTAATAAAAATTGAACATACTCAAGCCATGCAGATGGTTCAGATATTAAGGCCGCTTGTTCCACAACACGCTTATCTTGCTGGTTATGCGGATAGTAATATGATTGTTATTTCTGATTCCGCTAATAATATTACTCGATTAGTTGAGCTGGTTTCTCGTCTTGATATGCCTGGTGATGGTAATATTGAAATGATTCGTTTAAAAAATGCATCTGCAAAAGAGTTAGCACAAACATTATCTTCACTTAATCGCACCAAGAAAACACTTTCTCAAGTTGTTGTCGCCGATGTTCGTAGTAACAGTTTGCTTATTGGTGGTGATGCAACGACTCGTATGAACCTTAAAGCATTAATCTTTAAATTAGATTCAGAAGTGAATACAATGAGAAATGCGAATGTTATCTATTTAAGCTATGCTAAAGCCTCTGATATTGCCTCTATATTAAATGAAATTGTTAAAATGTCATCTGATAATAAGGGAAATAACTCTTCTGATATTGTTATTAGTCCCGATGAAAATTCTAATGCATTGGTAATAAAGTCTTCCTTTTCAAAATTTTCTGAAATTAAAGAAGTAGTTTCTAAACTTGATATTCCAAGAGCTCAGGTCCATATTGAAGCCATTTTAGCTGAAGTTTCTTATTCACTTGAGAAAGAGTTAGGTGTTGAGTGGAATACTAGTGTTTCTGGTTCAGGTGTTGTGGCAAATGTTGCTACTGGCTTAGCTTTGAAGGATATTTTTTCTTTATCTTATTTAAATAGTTCAGGTGATATTAAAGCTGTTTTAAAAGTTTTAGAAAGTGATACCGACAGTAATATTCTTTCTACACCCTCTTTATTAACCCTGGATAACCAGGAGGCATCGATTGTTGTTGGTGAAAATGTTCCTTTTTTAACAGGTACACAACAATCACAAGATGGTTTATCAAACCCTTTTCAGACCATTGAGCGTAAAGATGTTGGCTTAACTTTAAAAGTAACTCCAAGATTAAATAAAGGGAGTACTATTATTATGGATATTTATCAGGAAGTTTCAAATGTTATACCTAAGGTACAAAATATTGCTGCGGTTGATCTTGTAACAAAAAAACGAGCTATAGAAACCACTGTTATGGTAGAAGATCGTGGTATGGTTGTTCTTGGGGGATTGATTCAAGATGATTTGGTCAATACTGTTAATAAAGTACCTATTCTTGGGGATATTCCATTGATTGGTGAAGTGTTTAAGTCATCAAAAGTTGAAACTGAAAAAGCAAATTTAATGGTTTTTATTCGTCCAACCATTTTAAGTAACCCTGTACTTGCTAATGAAATGGCAATGAGTAAATATCAATTTATCCGTTCTGAACAAGAAGACTTTAAAGAAAAGGGCGTTCGTTTGATTGAAGACGAAACTATTCCCATTCTGCCAGAGTATGCTAAACCGGATGGCAGTAAAGTTGTTTTACCTAATCCTTTTAAAAGTGAATAAAGGATAGTAAAGGTGACTGATCATAAAAATCAAAAAAAACGGTTTGAAATTGAAGAAATGGTTTCGAATCTTGTATGGAACCATGATTTAGATGATTTTGAAGATGATGAGCTTTCTTTAGACTTAGAAAATTCATTAAATAATGACAAGCTTATTGAAACAGATTCTTTTGAAGGTAATCTTGATTCATCTTTTAGTGTTTCTTTTGCATATGCAAAACGTCAGGGAGTTGTTGTAAAATCAAACAGTTCCTCGTTGAATAATAGCGGAAAAGAAACAATCGTATTTTGTCGCAATGATATTGATCCTTTAACTGTTTCTGAATTATTTCGCATCTCACCGGTCAAATTATCCTTTAAATTTATTGATTATGATGAATTTGAATCTTTATTACATTCTACTTATGAACAAGGTGGAAGCAGTCATAATATAGAAAATATTGATTTAGGTGATAATGTTGACTTGTTAAGTGTTGCGCAACAACTTGCAGAACCTGAAGATCTTTTAGAAAGTGAAGATGATGCACCAATTATTCGTTTGATTAACGCCATTCTTGCAGAAGCAATTAAAGAAAATGCCTCTGACATTCATATCGAACCTTTTGAGCAACGTCTTGTAGTACGTTTACGAGTTGATGGTGTTTTACGTGAGGTAATTCAGCCTCCCAAAGAATTAGGTAGTTTATTAGTTTCTCGTATTAAAGTAATGGCTAAGTTAGATATTGCGGAAAAAAGAGTACCGCAAGACGGTCGAATTTCTCTAAAACTTGCTGGTAAAGCGATTGATGTTCGTGTTTCTACATTACCAACGGGTGGTGGAGAACGTGTAGTTATGCGTTTGCTTGATAATCAGGCAGGACGCTTGAATATTGAAAATATGGGAATTGGGATTGAGACACGAAAGTTACTTAGAGAGCTGATTGTAAAACCTCATGGCATTATTCTTGTCACCGGGCCGACTGGTTCAGGTAAAACGACTACATTATATGCTATTTTGACAGAACTAAATAATAGCAAACGAAATTTAATTACTGTTGAAGATCCTATCGAGTATTATCTTGAAGGTGTTGGCCAAACTCAGGTTAATAATAAAGTTGATATGACCTTTGCACGTGGTTTAAGGGCTATATTACGTCAGGATCCAGATATAGTAATGGTGGGTGAAATTCGTGATAGTGAAACTGCAGATATTGCAGTACAAGCAAGTTTGACTGGACATTTAGTGCTTTCAACTTTACATACCAATACAGCAATAGGTTCTATCACACGCCTACGTGATATGGGGGTTGAACCATTTTTGTTATCATCAAGCCTTATTGCTGTACTAGCTCAAAGACTTGTCAGAGTTTTGTGTTCAATTTGCCGAGAGCCTTATGAACCAACAGAATTAGAGAAACAAAAAATGGGAATTGATACATCTGATGATGTTAAATTCTATCATGCAGTAGGTTGTCCAGCCTGTAATGGGCAAGGTTATAAAGGAAGAACAGGGGTTTATGAGTTACTCATTATTGATAATGAAATCCGAAATATGATTCATGATGATGCTTCAGAACAAGTGATTGAACAGGAGGCGAGGAAAAAAACTCACTCAATTCAAGAAGATGGTATTAGACTTGTTTTAAAAGGCACAACAACTGCTGATGAAATATTTCGAGTTATTCGGAAGATTGATTAGAACAATAATCTTATTGATTATATTAAAAATAGTTTGTACTAAATTATAGGAATATTAGAGTGCCTGCATTTGAATACAGTGCGTTGAATGCACAAGGTAAAACAGAAAAAGGTGTTTTAGAAGGTGACTCTACCAGACAAATCAGTCAACAACTTAAGGCTAAGTCTCTAGTCCCGCTTGAAATCTCGGTTATTAATCGCCGAAAATCAAATCGATCAAATAATCTCCCTGTTTTAAAACGCGGCATTTCAATACCACAACTAGCAATATTGACTCGACAATTGGCCACAATGATTCGTTCAGGTAGTCCTGTTGAAAGTGCTTTAACAGCAGTTATCCAACAAACGAATAAACCGAGAGTGAAAACAATACTCATGGCAATTCGCTCAAGAGTTCGTGAAGGTTATAGCCTGGCATCAGCATTGGACGAATTTCCTCACATATTCCCTGATCTTTATCGTGCAACAGTCGCATCTGGAGAACAGGCAGGTAAACTGGACTTTGTTCTTGGTCGAATGGCTGATCATGTTGAACATAGTCAGGCTCTTCGTAGTAAAATTATGCTTGCAATGGTATATCCTGTTGTACTGACTTTTGTGGCTTTATTGGTTACTGTTGTTCTTTTAACTTATGTCGTTCCAAAAGTAATTCAGGTCTTTGAAGATATCGATCAAACACTTCCCGGAATCACACTTTTTTTAATAGCTTTAAGTGATTTTTTAAGGAATTTTGGTCTTTATATTGCTATTTTTATGACTTTAGCAGCTTTTATCTTTAATATATTATTACGAACAGAGTCGTTTAGGTATAGTTGGCACTCTTTTATACTGACGGTTCCAGGTGTGTCTCATTTGGTAAAAGGGATGAATACTGCTATATTTGCCCGCACATTCAGTATATTAGCAGGGAGTGGTGTTAATGCTCTTGAAGCAATGAAAATTTCAGCTGGAGTAATGGGCAATTTAAAAATGAAGAAAGCGGTTCTTGATGCTTCTGAGCGTGTGAGAGAAGGAGCGGCAATAAGTCCCGCTCTTGAAAAAAGTAAATGTTTTCCACCAATGACAATTTATTTAATTGCCAGTGGTGAGAGTAGCGGCAATCTGGTTGATATGCTTGAACATGCAGCAAATAGCCAGGAAAAAGAATTTGAAACTATCACCAGTACAATTATGGGGCTTTTTGAGCCTTTACTAATAGTTGTTATGGGAGCGGTGGTTTTGTTTATTGTGGTTGCAATTTTGTTACCAATTTTTCAATTAAATCAATTAGTGGGAGCATAGGACTTGTCTCAAAATCTTATATATAAACAAAATTTAGAAAAACATTACTCACATAGGCAGTCTTATATGAGTACAAAAACTTCAAAACAATCCGGTTTTACTTTGATTGAAATTATGATTGTTGTTGTTATTTTGGGAATTCTGGCATCAATTGTTGTTCCAAATATTATGGAAAGTCCAAATGAAGCTCGTATTGTTAAGGCAAAACAGGATATACGCACGCTTGAAGGTGCATTAAATTTATATAAACTTGATAATTTTAATTATCCAAGTACAGATCAGGGGCTTGAGGCATTAGTAAAAAAACCTAGTGGACAACCTGAAGCAAAAAATTGGAAAAAAAATGGCTATATGAAAAAGTTGCCAAAAGATCCATGGGGTAATGACTACCTCTACTTGAACTCCTCCAATGGTGGGGATATTCGTATTTTTTCATATGGAGCTGATGGACGTAAAGGTGGTGTTGATAGTGCTTCAGATATAGATAGTTTATCTCTATAGTTTTTGATTGTTATTAATTTTTTATGTCATTTTCAGGAATTCATATTAGTCTAGATAGATCAACAAACTTAATTTCCAATAATAGAGGTTTTAGTCTTATTGAAATTATGATTGTTGTTCTTATTATTGGTATCAGTGCCAGTATGGCTATTCTGTATATTGATAATAGTGATGAACGATTAAAAACTGAGGCAAAACGTATATTAGCAATGGTACAGTTGGCGCGTGATGATGCAATTATGACAGGTCAAAGCATGGCTTTGACCATTGATACATCTCAAGGTATAGCACAATATTATTTTTCAAAACTTGAAAATGGTAAATGGATTTCTTTTTCAAATAAACCTTATAGTGTTATTTCCCTCAGCCATGATATTAAAATACGTTCAATCCTTTCAAAAAAGGCATCAAGTACTTCTGTAAATGATCTTGAGAATAAAGAATTGATTCATTTTTTACCGACAGGGGAAACGAGTGAGTTTCAAATTTGGATGAATAATGAAAATACTGAATATATTTTAAGTAGTACCATTTTAGGTGAGTTGTCTTTAAAAAAATCTGAGCAATTGTAATGAGGTTGTTTAATTATTCCTCTGATAAATCACGTAATATCTATGTATCAAGTATTCACATGAATGCTGCTCCAGTTCAGAAGGGGTTTACACTCATTGAAATAATAATTGCTTTAATGGTTATTTCAGTTGCTCTTGGTGCTGTAATTGCAACGACGAGTAATAGTATTAAACATGGGGCGCACATTAAAGATAAAACAATTGCTCTTTGGGTTGCCCAAAATGCTATTGCAGATATTTCGATTAGAAAAGATTGGTTATCTACGGGGATGAAAACTCAAGACGTTACAATGTCAGGTAGACAATGGTTTATAAAAAATAATGTTACTCAAACACCTGATAAAAATATGCGTAAGATGGATGTTTCAATTTATACAGATCAATCTGCAGAAAATAAAGTACTGTCTTTGATTGCTTATATTGTTAAACCAAAAAGTTTCCAGAAACAATGAAGTACTTATCAACTTCATTAAAAGAACCCAAAGGAGCTAAAGAAAAAAAGGGGTTTACCCTATTAGAATTAATGATCGCTATTAGTATTTTTGCCATAGTTTCTTTGTTAACTATGGGAGGGCTAAGTAATGTGTTGGAAACACAGGAACATGCTGAGAAAAATATGAAAAGATTGATTCGTTTTCAAATGGCTTTTACTATTATGTCTCGTGAAATACAGCAGATATCACTACGCCCTGTAAGAGATGAATATGGCTCTGCAATTGATATGATTACTAGTCAAACGAGTGATGGCATAAATGGTATTGAGTTTACACACCAAGGTCGTTTCACTCTAGGAGATACAGTTAATTTACAACGGGTAGCTTACTATTTAGAAGATAATAAATTATTTAAAAAAGTGTGGCAAGTTTTAGATAGAGTTGAAGATACTCAGCCAGTAAAACAGGCTATATTAGATGATATTGATGAGCTGAAATTTTCTTTTTATAGTGTCAAACTTTCTGGTGAAGATGAAAATAGTACAACTGAAAATGAGCTTTCCTGGGAGGATACATTAGATGAGAACTCTCGGGTATTAGCTGTTAAAGTGTCTATTATATCCAAAGACTATGATGAACTGTATCGAGTATTTGAAATTGCTCAATAAGAAAAATATTACAGGAGTAGCAATACAGAGCCAAAAAGGAATGGCTTTATTAATGGCTATTATGATTGTTGCTCTAGTTGCTATTATTAGTGTTAACATGCTTTTTCAAAGACAGCTTGAAATTTATCGCACAGCCAATTTATATTTTAGAGAGCAAGCTTATCAGTATTCATTAGCTATTGAACGTTGGGGGGTTAGTGCACTTGCTCAGGATTTTGAACAAGAAAAAACCGATAAACAACACTCAGATAGTTATCAGGATATTTGGAATACAGCTTTAGTTAATTTTGAAGTTGAGCAGGCAAAAATCGATGGCATTATTTTAGATTTACAAGGTCGTTTTAATTTAAATAACCTCGTGGTAAATGGAGTCGTTGATAAAAAATGGGAAGCGACCTATAAACGTCTTTTAAAAACTTTAAACTTACCATTAGCTTTGTCTGATTCTCTTGTTGACTGGATGGATGCTAATGAACAACCAACAGGGAGTTTTGGTGCTGAAGATATTTATTATATAGCACTTGATCAACCTTATAGAGCATCAAATCAGTCATTAGTTAATGTGTCTGAGTTATTTTTGATAAAAGGGTACGATAAAAAAACGATAGATATTTTAAAACCTCATGTGTTTGTGTCAAAAGATATGACACCAATTAATATTAATACGAGTACACCAATTGTATTAATGTCGATTATTCCAGGATTATTAGAAGATCAGGCTGAATCATTAATTGAACAAATTGATAAAACCCCATTCACGGAGGTTGAAACTTTTTTAAAAGATCCTCTGATTAAAGACAAGGCTATAGAGCCAGTTCAAATTAGTGTGGCTTCAAGTTATTTTACAGTTGTGAGTCATGTTTTAATTGATAAAACAATGGTGAGTTTACAAAGTGTACTTAAGCGTGATGAGCAAGGTACTATTCAGGTTCTTAATCGTCAAGAGTCATTATGGTATGAAAGTTCTGCAGACAAAAAGTCAGCACAAGATGAAAAACAATAAAATGTTGATAAGTGAATGATAAAGGAATTTTATTTTGAATAAGATGGTTGTATGGTTTCATTCTTTTCCAGATGAACCTGAAGTTATAATTGATAGCCAGTTATTTGAGCGAATTAATTTGTCTGTGTTTAGTAAGAGTAGTAATGATGAAAGGATGAAAGAATCATTTAATGGAGATTTTAATGATTTTATAAAACATATTTCAAATAATGCTCCTTTTTCAGACATAAAAGTGGTTCTTCCAGCAAATGAAGTACTTTATACCAGTGTTTCGGTACCTAGTAAATCTAGAAATAGAATTATGCAGGCTTTACCTTTTTTATTAGAAGACTTATTGGCCTCAGATATTGACAAGCAGTATTTTGCACTAGGGGATATTCAATCAGACCAATGTAATATTGCAATAACTAGAAGTTTTATTATTGATAAAATTTTTGAACAATTTAAAAAACACTCTTTGCCCGCTTCAATGATGACATCAGAAATTTTTTTAATTCCATGGACTGAAAAAAAATGGGGTATTGGCTTTATAGAAAATAATTTCGTCATAAGGACAGGTGAACAAGAGGGTATAACCAATATTGTACAAAATATTGATTTTGTACTTCGACTTTTATTAAATAAAATATTACTTGACGAAGAACTTGAATCAGATGTGATTGATGATGTTCTGAGCTATGATACATCAGATGATGAGTTGAATGAAGATAAAAAACAATCTGATAATTTAATAGCAGATTTTCCTGATACCATCATAATATATGGCTCAGAAAATGAAGAGGCTATAAAAAAAATAAAAAATATTGGTGAAGAGTATTTAATTGATGTTGAAGTAATTAATGAAAATATTTATGAGTGCGTACTTACTGAAGGAAAAAAAGCCTCAAAAAATACTGATGCTATACATTGGGGAATTAATTTATTTCAAGGTCAATATTCTTCGTCTGATTTAACACAAATTAAAATTCCTTTTAAGAAGACACTTATTACTTTTTTTATATTAGCCTTTGTTAGTCAGGTTTTATTTATGGGGTATCAGTGGAAGATCTATAGTGATATGAACTCTAATGCAATGACTGAACTAGAATCTTTATACTTTAAAACCTTTCCTGATTCTAAACGTATTATTGATGTGCGTACACAAGCTGAGAGTAAATTACAAGAATTGCTAAATACTTCTTCTTCGAATAGTTCATTCTTAAGTTTGCTTGCTCTTGTTGGTGATGAAATTAGAAAAAATAAAAATATTCGAATTACAGCTCTGCAATACAATGATGGGATTTTGCAATTTGATATACAATCTAATGGTTTTGTTTTTAATACGTTGAAATCAAGTCTTGAAAATAAGCATAATTTATTAGTTGAAGAAAAATCTTCATCAAGAGTAAAAGGAAAAGTTCACTCTGTAATTAATTTTAGAGTTAATGAAAAGTAGTATTTAAAGTTTAGGAATTAATATGTTTGCATTTTTTCAAAAATGGTCTTCATTAAAAAGAAGTGAGCAACAACTACTTCTATATGGTGTACCTCTTATACTTATTGCTATTATATATTTTTATATTTGGGTGCCTTACAATCAGTCAATTGTTAATTTAAAGCAACAAGTAACTTCTACACAAGAAGATATTATGTGGTTGACAAAATTGTCGACACAGATAAAGGAGTTAAAAACAGGTACTCTTTCTAAAGGTTCATTTACAGGCTCATTTATTAATGTTGTTGATAAAAGTATCAAACAGAACAAGCTCAATAAATATGTTACCTTATTGGAGAAGTCAGGTGATGATAATATTGTTGTTAAATATGAAAAAATAAACTTTGATCAACTTATTAAGTATTTAGGATATATAAAAAATCGCTATGGTATTTCAATTAAATCAATTGATGTGCAAAGAACGAATGATGGTAAGTTGGTTAACTCCCGATTTATACTAAAAAAGTTGTAATCTACTGTAAGGAATACTAATGCCAAATCAACAGCTTAAATTTGCACTCATATTTATAGCTTTAGGAGCCATACTTGGTTGGTTTGGTAACGAAGCTTTTAATCAAAATAGATCAAAATCTATAGAAAATAATGCTATTACATCTGTTGATACTTTATCCAATGTAAAAAAAAATACGAGCAAGCAATCTGTTTTATCTAAATCAGAACAAACTGAAAAACAATTTATTCAACTTTTAAAGAATGTCCAATACGAAGATGCTTTGATTTTGTATCAGCTTGATGAAATTAATAATGAAAAATTATTATTGCCCCATCTGCTCTTGAAAATAGTTGAACTCACAGAGCAGTTAGAGCCAAAAGTATTTAATTTATTAGATACTTTTTTACAAGAATATTATAATAATTCTAATATTCTTGTCTCTCAGGCAAAAGCTTTAATTGCTTTTGGGAAAAAAGATCAAGCATTTGATTCACTGTTTTTGGCAAAAAATTATGCACGAAATAATCAGGAGTATATTGAAATAAATCAGAAAATTTATGATTTATCTTTTAAAACTTTTGAACAAATAAAATTAAAAAATGAATGGCAACAAGGTGTTCATCTTTTTTCTATTTTGATAGAAAATGATCCTCAATTTCCTTTTTACCACTTGGCTATCGCAAAATCCTATATGAATATTGGTGAACGAGAAAGTGCGATACCACATCTTCAACTAATTTCTCAAGATACTACTTATGGTAAACAAGCTTCAGAGATGTTAGAAATTGCGTTGTTGAGTGAAACGTCAAATACTATTAATCTTGAGGTTGAGGAACAACATTATATTGTGACTACTACTTTAGCTGATTCTTATCAGGTTAAACTTATAATAGACACAGGTGCTTCATATTCTTCACTATCTTCATATACAATTGCACAACTAGTTAATGATAATTTAGCTGAGAAAATAGATCGCAAAGAGGTTAACACGGCAGGTGGAAAAATTTCTGTAGATATTTATAAAGTACAGAAAATGTCTCTTGGGGTATTTTCAGTGGGTAATATTGATGTTGCTGAAATCGACCTGGAGACTTCATCAAATAAAAATGTTGATGGTTTATTAGGTGTTAATTTTTTAAATCAGTTTGACTTTTCAATTGATCAAAAAAATAAACAGCTTATGTTATCGCCTAAACATTAAATCAGGATGAACAGGATTTAATATATGAAATTATTTTTTTTACTTATACTGCTTAGTTTTTCATTAAGTGGGTGTTATTCTAATTATTTTGTTAAAGAAAACTCAGTCTCTGATGAGACCAAACATGTTTCTTCAAATACAAGTGATAATGAATCAGCTGCTTCATACCTTAATATTGCTAAAGATTTATTTGTCGCAGGTCAATATAAGCAAGCCTATCAAATAGCCAGTAATTTGTCAGAACAAAATAATATAGAGGCTCAATACTTATTAGGGTACATGACATATTATGGATACGGAATACCTGTAGATACGACACAGGGCACAAAATTAATCACTATTTCAGCTGATCGTGGTTATAGACCAGCTATTGAGGCACTTGTGTTGATAAAACATGGCTTAACGCCAGATAATAACTGTTCTTCAGTAAACTTACAGTCTGATGAAACTGAAGTTGCAAATAATAAAATTCGTAAAGAAATCAAATCAGTAGAAGACGATATTAAATCTCCAAAGCTGAAGGAAGGAGAAGTATTAATTACACCGAAGAGAGAGAGAACAAACAATAAGGATGTACTTGATTATGTTCAATCTTCAAAAACATGGGATCGCTATACAATTCAATTGATGATAACAAAATCAAAAACATATGCTCAAAGTTATGTAAAAGATTTTAAGAAACAAAACCCTGATTTAAGTGAGTACATTATTAGCTATCAATCCAAAGATGAGCCTCATTCTTATGGTGTTGGTTTCAGTACTTTTAAGAAGAATGATGACGCTATAATTGTATTAGAAAATATAAAAAACCGACTTAATAGTCCATCATTATGGATCAGACGTCTAGATAAGTTTGAGCCATTGAATATAGATTAATAAGTCGGCTATGAATTTAGGTTTGTATTTATTCTATAGCAATTAATATCTCATCAGGATTTACTGTATCACCTTTACCCACATAAACCTCAGTTATTTTACCTGAAATAGGTGCCTGAATTTCCGTTTCCATTTTCATTGCTTCTGTGATGATCAAGGGAGTACCAGCCTCAACTACATCTCCAACCTTCACCAGAACATCAACAATGACGCCTGGCATTGAAGTGGTAACATGACCTGGTTCAGTTGCTTTTGGGTTTTTACTATTCTTCTCCGTACTGGGTTGTGCATTGCTTCCTTGAGAAGATAAATCAATATCGGAAAGTATTTCAACTTGTAGCTCTTCTGGCACACCATCAAGAGTCATATAAAATGGACGTCGATCCTGATTGGGATGCCCTGTACCATTGACTTTGATATGATATTCTTCACCATGGAGTGTGATTAAAAATTCAGTAGGTGCATTTGAACAAATCGAAGCATTTTCACCAATGGGTTCAAGGTATTCTGGTATGAGTGTTCCAGATGAACGTTGTTCCAAAAATTCTTTACCAATATCTGGAAACATAGCATAGGTAATGACATCCTCTTCAGTTTTAGCCAAATCACCTATTTCAGATTTTAAACGTGTCAATTCAGGCTTAAGTAAGTCGGCAGGGCGACAGGTAATGACTTCTTCATTTCCAATGGCTAATTGTTGTGTTTTTTTATTAACTTTGCCAGGTGCTTTTCCATATTTACCATTTAAATAAAGTTTTACTTCATTGGTAATGGTTTTATATCGTTCGCCTGTTAAAACATTAAGTACAGCTTGAGTACCAACAATCTGAGAAGTAGGTGTGACCAGTGGAGGATAGCCTAGTTCAGCTCGTACTCTTGGAATTTCATCTAAAACATCATTCATTCGTGTAAGTTCACCTTGTTCCTTAAGCTGGTTTGATAGGTTAGATATCATGCCACCAGGAACCTGGTTAACTTGAACTCGTGTATCAAGACCTGTGAATTCACTTTCAAATTGATGATATTTTTTTCGAACCTGATAAAAATATGCTCCAATATCTTGTAGTGCGGGTAAGTCTAATTCAGTATCATAAGGTGTATTTAAGAGTGCAGCAATCATGCTTTCTGTTGTAGGATGACTGGTACCTTCAGCAAATGAAGATATGGCTGTATCAATACCACTGCACCCTGCTTCAAGTGCTTTTAATTGACACATAGAGGCCAGACCAGCAGTTGCATGAGAATGCAACTGGACTGGAACATTTAGTGAATCAACCAATGCTTTAACTAATTCAGATGTACTATAAGGCGTTAATAGCCCTGCCATATCTTTTATGACAATAGAATCACAGCCCATGGATTCCATTTGTTTCGCCATTTTGACAAAGAGCTTATTATTATGAACTGGGCTGGTTGTATAACAAATAGCCCCTTGAGCATGTTTGTCATTATTCTTAATGGCTTTAATGGAAGACTTGAGATTACGTATGTCATTCATGGCATCAAAAACTCGAAAAACATCAATACCATTTTGAGCTGATAATTTTACGAATTCTTTAACAACATCATCAGAATAATGTCTGTATCCTAAAAGGTTTTGTCCTCTGAGAAGCATTTGCAGACGGGTATTTGGAAGTGCCTCTTTTAACTGTTTCAATCGTTCCCAGGGGTCTTCTTTTAAAAATCGTATGCAACTGTCAAAGGTTGCACCACCCCAGACTTCAAGGGACCAAAAGCCAATTTTATCCAGCTTTTCACAAATAGGCAGCATATCTTCTGTACGCATACGGGTTGCTATGAGTGATTGATGACCATCTCTTAAAACTGTTTCAGTGACACGTGTCTTTGGCATTGCTCTATCCTGATTGCTCATTATCGTTTAGATATATATTTAGGCTCTATTAGCTGACTTTAATCTGAGAAATTTACATTCCCTGATGAGCTGCTATTGCTGCTGCAAAGGCTAAAGCCAGATGTTGTTGAGAACACTTGACCGAATAATTAATTAGTTCAGGGTGTTCTTCGACAAAACTGGTATTAAATGATGCATTTATAAAATCATCAGAGTTTAGTATCGCGTGTTGATAGGGGATGGTAGTCTTTACGCCATAAACCCCCATATCTTTCAAAGCCCTTTTGGAGCGTTGTATGACTTCATCCCATTCTAAAGCCCAGACGATTAATTTGGCACACATAGAGTCGTAATAGGGTGGTATTACATAGCCTGTATAAATGGCTGCATCGGTACGTACACCTGGTCCACCGGGAGCTAAATATCGAGTGATTTTTCCATAAGTTGGTAAAAAGTCATTTTTTGGATCTTCTGCATTAATACGAAACTCTAAAGCGTAACCACGTATTTGAATGTCATCTTGCTTAAAACGTAATTCAAGCCCACTTGCAATTCGAAACTGTTCCTGAACAATATCAATACCGGTTATTTGTTCTGTAATTGTATGTTCAACCTGAAGACGTGTATTCACTTCCATGAAATAAAATTCATTATCTTCAGCCATTAGAAATTCAACAGTACCTGCATTAGTATATCCCGCTGCTTTTGCAGCTTTAACTGCTAATTCACCAATATAGTTTCTCTGACTTGTGCTAAGTTGTGGGGATGGAGCAATTTCAATGAGTTTTTGATGTCTGCGCTGTATAGAGCAATCACGTTCAAATAAATGAATAACATGACCATGCTCATCTGCTAGTATCTGGACTTCAATATGTTTAGGATTGACGATGCACTTTTCCATAAAAACATCTGCGGAACCAAATGCTTTTGTTGCTTCTGAAATGACTCTGGGATAATTATTTTTTAATTCAGTTTTATTGCTACAAAGTCTAATACCACGACCACCGCCACCTGATGTTGCCTTTAGCATGACAGGATAGCCGATTTTCTTAGCGACACTGATGGCTTCATCAATGTTTTTAAGATTGCCATCACTACCTGGTGTTACTGGTACTCCAGCAGCAATCATTGTTGCTCTTGCATGTGTTTTATTGCCCAGGTTTTCAATAACATCAGATCTTGGACCAATAAATTTGATATTTCGACGTTCACAAATTTTTGCAAATAGTGAGTTTTCTGATAAAAAACCATAACCAGGATGAATTGCATCACAGCCAGATGCAAGTGCAATGTTGACTAGACGGTGAGCATTAAGATAACCACCTACAGGATCGGGACCTAGACAATAGGCTTCATCTGCTTTTTTGACATGCAATGCATTTCGATCAGCATCTGAATAGACTGCAACTGAGGTAATATTCATTTCGGCACAGGCTCGAACCAGTCGAACAGCAATTTCACCACGGTTTGCGATGAGAATTTTTTTAATCACATGTATCCCTCGTGTCCGTCAAGCGTTGATAATTTTCCACAAAAAAATAATTGCAAAAAATTGAATTCTTAATGAAATATGGCTTATTTTTGTCTTTTGTCAATGTAAATGGCTGAGATAGTGAAAAATAATGCTTAATTAGTGAATTTAATTGTGAAAGATTTTGACATGAATATTCAAAAACAATAAAATAGCGGATTATCTTGAGTAGTATTGTAATTATTGCTTGTTTTTAGTTTGGATAAGAAGTTAGAACGAGTGGAAAGTAGTTATGGGGGAACGCATCCCGCAAAGAATCGATTATCATCGATATACTGAACAGGGGGTTGTGCTTGATGGTTTTATATCCCTTTCTGAATCCATTAAAGATTTACCCAGGCTGAATAATGCGATAATAGAAAATGCAGGTGATATTAATTATCATCTGGAATTTGATACTGATATTTTAGGTAATCGATTTGTTACAGGTCAGGTTGAAGGACAAGTTGTTTTGCAATGCCAACGTTGTATGGACAATTATACCGTAGACTTAAATTGTAATATTTCTATTGCTTTTGTAAAAAATGAACTTGAACAAACTCAAGCTGAAGAATCAAATTATGATGTTTTTTGGCTGGAAAAAAAAGAACTTTTTGATCCAAGAGTTTTACTTGAAGATGAACTGTTATTAGCCTTGCCGCAAATACCTATGCATCTTGAATCGCAAATTGGTGAAGAGTGTGATGTTCACGTCGAGTTTTTAGGTGAAACAGACGATAGCAGTATTATAGATAATACCACTGAAGCATTAAATAATTCTGAGCAGAATGATAAAGATAATCCTTTTGCCATTTTGAAACAGTTGAAAAAATAATTTTTACTATATTTCTTATGCTGAATATTTAAATCAACATAATAAATATAGAAATGTATATACCTTATTCATAATGAATGAAAAGAAAATTTTGTAATTATTAATTACTTTTGTAATATCGAGTAAAAAGGAAAATCTAATGGCCGTTCAAAAAAACAAATGTACTCCAGCTCGTCGTGGCATGCGTCGTTCACACGATTCTTTGAGTGCACCTACCTTATCAATTGATCCAACTAGTGGTGAAACACATCGTCGTCACCATATTACTGCTGATGGTTATTACAAAGGCCGTAAAGTTCTAGGAAAATAATCTACAAATTATTTTTAGAAAGTCTGAACACTGCTAAATACAATCTAATTGTAAAGTTATCTTTAATTTAGCTGCTTAGACTTTAATACGGATTAATCATTAAATTGATTTTCTAAATTAAAGCAAAGCCTCAGAATATCCTGAGGCTTTGTTTTTTGGTGCTATGGAAAAATGATAAATAACTTGCATAACAGCAAAATAGCTATTGATGCGATGGGTGGTGATGTAGGATTAGATGTTACTGTACCTGCAGCAATTGAAATCCTCAAAAAATACAGTCAATTACATATTATTTTAGTGGGCGATGAAGTTGCAATAGACGAACAGCTTAAAAATTGTTCAGATACTATTCGAAAACAAATTACTGTTCAGCACGCATCACAAGTTGTAGGGATGGATGAAAAACCTGCATCAGCTTTACGAGGTAAAAAAGATTCCTCTATGCGGGTTGCTATTAATCTGGTTAAGTCAGGTGATGCAGATGCTTGCATTAGTGCTGGTAATACAGGAGCATTAATGGCCACAGCACGTTTTGTGCTAAAAACCTTGCCTGGAATTGATAGACCTGCAATTTGTTCAGCTATTCCAACACAAACTGGTCATACTCATATGTTGGATCTCGGTGCAAATGTTGATTTGTCTGCACAGCACTTATTTGAATTTGCCGTTATGGGGTCAGTTTTAACGAGTGCTATTGATAATATTGAAAAACCTAGTATCGGTTTGTTGAATATTGGTCAGGAAGCAATGAAGGGTAATGAACAGGTTCAACAAGCTGCAAACCTTATTGCAAATAGTTCTTTGAACTATCACGGCTTTATCGAAGGTGATGATATTAATAAAGGGGTTGTAGATGTTGTTGTAGCTGATGGATTTGTTGGAAATATTTCTTTAAAAACAACGGAAGGTGTTGCAAAAATGATCGTTTACTATATTAAACGTGAATTTAACCGCAACCTACTTACCAAATTAGCTGGTTTGATTGCAATGCCAGTATTAAATGCGTTTAAAAGTAAGGTTGATCCTAGAAAATATAATGGTGCAAGCCTGGTGGGTTTAAAAGGAATTGTAGTCAAAAGTCATGGCGGTGCTGACATTTTTTCATTTAGCAATGCGATAAAAGTTGCAATGCTTGAGGTGGAAAATAAAGTACCTCAAAGAATCAGTAAAGTGCTGGAAGAAACACTTGTAGAAAAAACAAAACACTAAAAATCTTAGTTTTTAGTGTTTTTCATTTTGCTCTTAAGTAGCTTACAAAATGGCAAATTATAAGTAAAAATTCAAAGAAATAACGGTATTTGTGCTACAATTTGAATTTTTAAAATTTGTTTTATTTTTTTATTTTTAAAGAAAGGACAATCTTTATAGATGTTTTCTCGTATTATGTCTACTGGTGGTTATCTGCCAGACAAAGTGTTAACAAATCATGATTTGGAAGAAATTGTTGATACTACTGATCAATGGATAACGGAACGTACTGGTATCAAACAGCGTCATATTGTTGCTGAGAATCAGACGACGTGTGATCTTGCTGAGTATGCTGCTAGAAATGCTATTGAAGCAGCTGATATCGACCCCCAATCAATAGATCTAATTATTGTTGCAACCACAACCCCTGATAGAATTTTCCCCAGTACTGCCTGTTTATTACAACAACGCCTGGATATTCATGGGTGTCCAGCTTTTGATGTCCAAGCTGTTTGCACTGGTTTTGTTTATGCACTTGATATTGCAGATAAATACGTTAAAACGGGTGCAGCAAAACGTGCGTTGGTTGTTGGTGCAGAAACATTATCACGGATTGTAGACTGGACAGATCGTTCAACTTGTGTGTTATTTGCAGATGGTGCGGGTGCTGTAATTCTTGAAGCAAGTGAAGAGCCAGGTATACTTTCAACACATATTCATGCAGATGGCAGTTATGCTGAACTATTAAATACCAATGGTGGTATTTCTGATATAAATCCTGATGGCCTGGATTCTGTTCATATCGAAATGAAAGGTAATGAAGTTTTTAAAGTCGCAGTGAATACTTTAGGCCGAATTGTTGATGAAACTCTTGCTGCTAATAATATGGAAAAATCGGATATAGATTGGCTCGTTCCTCACCAGGCAAACATTCGTATTATAAATGCGACAGCAAGAAAATTAAAAATGTCGACTGATCATGTTGTAACAACAGTTCAAAATCATGGTAATACCTCTGCTGCTTCTGTCCCTTTAGCACTTGATACAGCTGTAAGGGATGGTCGTATTAAACGCGGTGAAACAATATTGCTGGAAGCTTTTGGTGGTGGGTTTACCTGGGGCTCTGCACTAGTTAAATATTAATCTATCTTAAAAAAATTATAATAATAATGTTCTCAATGATTAATAGTTTTGCTTATCTCTGTTATATTTGAGGAACATTAGTAAAAAAAGGATAAAATGATGTCGATAGCCTTTATTTTTCCAGGTCAAGGTTCTCAATCCATGGGAATGCTTGGTAGCTTTGCAAATGAAAGCCCTGCTTATAATGAAATAATTATCTCAACATTTCAACAAGCCAGTGATGCCTTAGGTTTTGATCTTTGGCAGATGTGTCAAAATGGCCCTGAGTCTGAACTTAACACCACTCGAAATACCCAGCCTGCTATGCTTGCAGCTGGCTATGCACTTTGGCAAATCTGGAAGTCCAAAGGTGGGGCTGCACCTGCGGTTCTAGCTGGACATAGTCTAGGTGAATATACTGCTTTGGTCTGTGCAGAAGCTATCGATTTTTCTGATGCCATTAATTTAGTTGCTGCTCGTGGTCGATATATGCAAGATGCGATAAAAGACGATGAAGGAGCAATGGCTGCCATTCTGGGTCTTGAAAATGATGATGTCATTAAAGTGTGTGATGAAACAGCAGAAGAGACTGGCAGAATAGTTTCAGCTGTAAATTTTAATGCTCCTGGTCAGGTTGTGATTGCAGGTCATAATGATGCAGTTGAACAAGCAGTTGCTTTAGCAAAAAATACAGGTGCTAAAAAAGCAGTAAAATTGTCAGTAAGTGTCCCATCGCATTGCTCTTTAATGGATAGTGCAGGTGAGAAATTAGCAAAAAAATTATCAGGAATTAATATTGAACGTCCAGTGATTCCTGTTATTAATAATGTTCATGTCACCATTGAAAATGATGTCGATTCAATTCGTGATTCATTGGTAAAACAACTGTCTAAACCCGTCAGATGGGTTGAAACAATAAATAAAATGGTTGCTGAAGGGACTGATCAAATCGTTGAATGTGGTCCTGGTAAGGTTTTAACGGGTTTAAACAAGCGTATTAATCGTCAAATGCCAACCCATCCGATTTTTGATACAGCAACAGTTGATAAAGTTTTTGAGGAACTATCTTAATGTCTATGGAAAATGAAGTTGCCCTGGTCAGTGGTGCCAGTCGTGGAATTGGTCAGGCTATTGCCCTGAATCTTGGAAAAAAAGGCGCTACTGTTATTGGTACAGCCACATCCGAAAAAGGGGCTGAAAATATTTCTAAATATCTAGAAGAAAATGGTGTCAAAGGTCAGGGAATGGTATTAAATGTTACTGATCAAAGTAGTATTGATGAGCTGTTATCTTCTATGAAAGACAATTATGAGATGCCATCAATTCTAGTTAACAATGCTGGTATTACTCGTGATAATCTTATGATGAGAATGAAAGATGATGAATGGGATTCAATTATTGAGACCAATCTGACATCTATTTTTAAATTATCTAAAGCATGTTTGCGTGCCATGATGAAAGCTAAATCTGGACGCATTATCTCAATTGCTTCTGTTGTTGGTTTGACAGGAAACCCTGGACAAGCAAATTATGCTGCTGCAAAAGCGGGTATTTTGGGTTTTACTAAATCTTTAGCTCGAGAAATAGGTTCACGTGGTATCACTGTAAATGCTGTAGCACCTGGGTTTATTGATACAGATATGACTAGAGGTTTACCTGATGAAGCAAAGGCAGCCTTACTAAATCAAATTCCGCTAAATCGTTTAGGTGATGCAGATGAAATTGCTTCTGCAGTTGGATTTCTGGCATCAAAAGACGCGGCATATATAACAGGTGAGACATTAAATGTTAATGGTGGAATGTACATGCCTTAAAGAATTTATTTTAAGGTTTTTCTTAAAATTAGGTGTTTACCTGACAAAATTCTCAAATTTTAGTGGAAAACCCTTAAATTCGAATATTTTAATGAACTAAATAATGGAAATTTTAACATCTAATACTGGTATATCGGATAAGATTTCTCTAAAATAGCGTCACGTAAATAAACACACCTAATATTCAGGGACTTTCTGTCATTTGAAAATTATAAAAAGTGTGTAACAAAAGAATTATGGAGATTGAAAGAAAATGAGTAGTGTTGAAGAAAGAGTTGCTAAGATTGTAGTTGAACAATTAGGTGTTAAAGAAGACGAAGTTAAATCTGAAGCGTCTTTCGTTGATGACCTTGGTGCAGATTCTCTAGATACTGTAGAATTAGTAATGGCTTTAGAAGAAGAATTTGGAACTGAAATTCCTGATGAAGAAGCAGAAAAAATTACAACAGTACAACTAGCAATTGATTACATTAATGCAAATACTGACGCTTAAGATTAGTATTGTGATGGTATGATATAAATACCATCATATGTTATTGCATGTAATAACATATTGAAAATAGTTTAAATGTATATTTGTAAAGCCGCTTTTAACATTACTGACTTATAGTTTTGTTAAAATACGGCTTTACTTATTTATGGCCTGATACCTAATACTGTTCAAGTTATAAGCTAGCTCTCGGCTTAAGCTTTGATTATGGATGGCTTTAAGGGTTAGAATTAAGTTTAAGATTTTATGTCGCTCAAGTTTAATGTCGTTCAAGACTGTTTTGGGCTTTAGTTTTTTGGAGAATTTCTTGGCTAAGAGACGAGTTGTTATTACTGGAATGGGGATGGTTAGTCCTGTTGGATTAAGTGTTTCTGAATCATGGGACAATATTCTGGCTGGTAAAAGTGGTATTGCCCCGATCGAACATCTTGATACTAGTGCATTTGCTGTCAAGTTTGGTGGTTCAATTAGAAATTTTGATGTCACTAAATATCTGACACCCAAAGATGCCAAGAAAATGGATATTTTTATTCATTATGGCATGGCTGCAGCAATACAGGCTTTTGAAGATTCGGGTCTTGAAATAACTGAAGAAAATGCCTGGAAAGTGGGTGTTCATATTGGTTCTGGTATCGGCGGTTTACCTGGAATTGAAAGTGGTTATGATAACTATCTCAAAGGCGGGCCGCGTAAAGTATCACCTTTTTTTGTACCTAGCAATATTATCAATATGATATCAGGCAATCTTTCTGTTATGTACGGTATGAAAGGGCCAAACTTAGCGATAGCAACTGCTTGTGCCACAGCAACTCATAGTATTGGTGATGCAGCCCGGATTATTGAATATGGCGACGCTGATGTCATGATTTCTGGTGGTGCTGAAATGGCTAGCTCACATTGTGGTCTTGCTGGATTTTCTGCAGCTCGTGCACTTTCTAAACGTAATGATGACCCACAAGCTGCCTCAAGACCCTGGGATAGAGATCGTGATGGTTTTGTGTTGAGTGATGGTGCGGGGGTGGTTGTTTTAGAAGAATATGAGCATGCTAAAGCACGTGGAGCCAATATCTATGCCGAGGTGCTTGGTTTTGGTATGAGTGGTGATGCTTATCATATGACTTTACCATCAAAAGGTGGTGAAGGTGCAAGTCGTTGTATGGATTCTGCTTTAAGAAATGCTGGACTTAATCCCAATCAAATTGACTATGTTAATGCTCATGGCACATCGACTCCAGCAGGCGATCAGGCTGAAACAGATGCCGCTAAGCGGACATTTGGTGACCATGCTTATAATTTAACAATGAGTTCAACTAAATCCATGACGGGTCATTTGTTAGGCGCTGCAGGTGGTATTGAAGCAATATTTACAGCATTGGCTATCCGTGATCAAGTTGCTCCGCCAACGATCAACCTTGAAAATCCAAGTGATGGTTGTGATTTGGATTATGCTCCTTTAGTACCAAAAGAAATGAAAATTGACTATGCTATATCCAATTCGTTTGGTTTTGGTGGTACTAATGGAACCCTTATACTGGGGAAAGTTTAATATCCATTAGTTAATGACTTAAGAGCTCTTAAGTCATTATCAATTACACACTAAACTTACAAGATAAACTCATAGAATATGGCTCAAGCGTGTCAGTTAACAGAAATTTCTAAACACGATTTTCCTGAGCTAATTCAGTTTTATCGCCACTTTCCAAAAAAATATCCCTTCTTATTAACAACATCCAGCCATCAAGACAAGCTTTTAAAAAATAACCAGGTCTCAGATTTTGATATATTATTCATCGAACCACAAGATTGGTTAAAGCTTGATCAGGATTTAAAGCTAACAAGTTCTAGTGCCGTTCCTATCGAGCCCAATGAGTTTTTTCTTGATGCTTTTGATCGATTATTTTTATCTGAAAATCAATTGAGTAAAAAGGATTTTTTACAACAAAAAAAACCTTTTTTACCTTTCACGGGGGGGTGGTTTGTTTTTCTTGCTTATGAGCTTGCCCAACAAATTGAACCTTGTCTGAATCTTAACTTTGATAAGCAACTACTTCCAGTTGCTTATGCGGCAAGGGTGAAGAAAGCTCTGATCTTTGATCATAACAATAATAAACTATTTTTTTTGAGTGAATTTGCTATTAACCATGAAGAAAGCCTTCAATCTTTATTAGAAGATAGTAAAAAAATTCAACAATCTAAACAGGTAGAAACCAAGCCTGTAGAAACGAAGACCGAGTTAAATAACTCTCTGACAGAAGATGATAAAGAAATTTTTCTAGAGGCTGTTAGTGTTGTTAAGCGCTATATAAAAGAGGGTGATGTTTTTCAGGTTAATTTGTCCAGGCTCTGGGAATCTATATTTTCTTCTAATAACATTACTGAGCAAGCTTATTACCTTTCGCAATTACTCAGCAAGGAGAATCCTGCACCATTTTCTGGTCTTGCTAATATAGGGTCTGAAAAGGGCATTGCTACCATTATTTCATCATCACCAGAACGTTTAATAAAAGTACAGGATAATTATCTTGAATCTCGTCCTATTGCGGGAACTCATCCTAGAGGTTATTCTGAAAAAGAAGATTCACGACTTTTAAAGGAGCTTCATGCTCATCCAAAAGAACAGGCTGAGCACATTATGCTTATTGATTTGATTCGCAATGATTTAGGGCGAGTGTGTGTGCCAGGTACAGTTTCGGTAGATGAACTGATGGTTAATGAAAGTTATGCCCATGTTCATCATATTGTTTCTAATGTTAGTGGTGAGTTACAGGCTGATATAACACCCGGGAATATTATAAAAGCCATGTTCCCGGGAGGGACTATCACAGGCTGTCCAAAAGTTCGATGTATGGAAATCATTGCGGAACTTGAACAACAGTCTAGAGGCGCTTATACAGGTTCAATGGGGTATATTAATCTTGATGGGAGTATGGATTTAAATATTCTTATTCGTACCATGGTTCTTGAAGAAATTCCTGAACAGCAATCAGATAAAACAGCTAAGCAAAAAATTTGTTTTAGAGCGGGGGCTGGCCTGGTTTTTGACTCAATAGCAGAAAAGGAATTGTTAGAAACTCGTGCAAAAGCAAAAGGACTTCTTAAAGCATTGGGGGAGCATGATGAGCCTCAATGATAATATAAAAACTCCTAAAACTGTCAGTGTCAGTGTCAGTGATCGTGGTTTTACTTATGGTGATGGTGTATTTGAAACTATTGCATACACTAATGGTGCTCTTGACCATTGGTCTTTACATTGGCAAAGACTGATATTAGGTTCCAAACGACTTGAAATTAATTTGCCTGATGAAAATTATTTTCTAGCTGAAATAGATCGTAAAATCTCTCAAGAATCAGATGTTACTAATCAATTAGCAACGGAGCAACTAACAAAGAATAAAGTCATAAAAATCATTGTTACTCGTGGTGAAGGTGGCCGTGGTTATCTTTTTTCAAGCAAACATAAATCGACTGTTATTGTTACTGTTCATTCTTGGCCTGAACGTTCTATCGATGACTATAAAAAGGGTATAAAGGCGATAGTCTGTCAAACATGTCTTGCCAAACAACCTGCACTAGCTGGTATTAAGCATCTTAATCGCTTAGAACAGGTTATTGCACGAAATGAATTTTCTGAAACAGATTATGAAGAAGGGATTATGCTATCTTGTTCTGAACACAGTTCAAAGCTTGATAGAATACTGATAGAAGGTACAAGTAGTAACCTTTTTTTTGTGAAGAACAATCAGCTATACACGCCTATAATTGATACTTGTGGTGTTCAGGGTACAATGAGGCAAGCTGTTATTAATGTTGCGAAACAAAGAGGTCTTGTGGTCAAAGAAGATCATTTTTCACTAAAAGTATTAAAAACAGCTTCTGAAATTTTTTTTACTAATAGTATTTTTGGTGTAGTTCCTGTTTCTTCTATCTGTATCAATGATGAAATACAGTGGAATTATGCTCTAAACAGAATATCAGGTGTTGATAATTTTCAATCAATAACAGGTTTGTTAATGATGACAATTAATAAAAATTTGAATAGACCTACTTTTTAAAAAAACGATATAAACTCTAAAAATATAGAATTTAAACATATTATGATAAAAAAATTATTATCACTACTCGCCATATTTATTATCACTGGTTCCGTTATTGCTGGTTGGTATTGGAATGAGTATAAGCTCTACCTTAAAACACCTATTTCACTGAATAATACGCTAGCATCACATGCTGCTCCACAAAATAATATAAAGGAATATCTTTTTAGTGTTAATAAAGGTGAACGAGTTCGTCATATTGCAGAAAATCTAAAAAAACTAGAAATTATTGAACATCCTGAATATTTTCGTCTTTATGCACGCTTATCTGATAAAGCTGAAAAAATTAAAGCAGGTGAATACGTACTTAAATCCGGTATGACGATTGTTGATATCATTGATTTATTCGTATCTGGTAGGGTTAATCAATATTCACTAACGATTGTTGAAGGTTGGACTCTTAAAGAAGCTTTAGAACATATAAATAACGATCCTAATTTACTAAAGACCTCAGTTATTGAATTCCCTTTGAATGAACAGTCTATAGAAAAACTTGCAAAAAAACTCAATAGTGAGAATAAAAATCTTGAAGGACTTTTATATCCTGATACATATAAATTTCCTAAAGGTACCAGTGATTTTCAGTTTATAAAACGTTCCTTTGAAAACATGAATAAAATTTTGGCAGAAGAGTGGGCCAACCGAGATAAAGAAACACCTTTAAAATCTGCATACGAAGCCTTGATTCTGGCTTCAATTGTTGAAAAAGAATCAGGAATTAGTAGTGAACGGAGTAAAATTGCAGGGGTGTTCATTCGTCGCATGAAGATAAAAATGAGGTTGCAATCTGACCCTACTATTATTTATGGTATGGGTGATCGCTATAAAGGAAATATCCGTCGAAAAGATATTAATGAAAAAACAGCTTATAACACTTATCAAATTTCAAGATTACCTCCAACACCTATATCGATTCCAGGGCGAGAAGCGATACATGCTGTACTCCATCCAGATAAAGGAAAAAGTTTATATTTTGTTGCTGATGGAACCGGCGGACATGTGTTTACAAATAATTTAAAAGCGCATAATAAAGCGGTTCGTAATTATTTACGAAAAATGAAAAATAAGTGAGCATAATAATGATTGAGAAATTAGTATGACAAAAGGCAAGTTTATCACCATTGAAGGTTCTGAAGGAGCCGGTAAATCCACTAATATTCGTTTTATTCAAGAATATTTACTGTCCAAAAATATAGAATTTATTTCTACTCGTGAACCAGGTGGTACTCCTATAGCTGAGAAAGTACGCGATCTTTTGTTGGATAAGTCTAATACTAATCTTTGTGATGATTCTGAATTATTATTAATGTTTGCTGCACGAGCACAACATCTAAATGAATTGATTATACCAGCTCTAGAATCAGGGAAATGGGTAATAAGTGATCGTTTTACCGATGCCAGTTACGCTTATCAGGGTGGTGGGCGTGGTTTATCATGGCAAAAAATTTCACAATTAGAACAATGGGTTCAAGGTGATTTAAGACCTGATGGAACAATCTTACTTGATATACCTGTTGATATTGGGATGGAACGTGTTCGTGAACGTGGTGAAACGGATCGGTTTGAGCAAGAACAGCTCAGTTTTTTTAATCGTATCAGAGAGGCTTATTTGAAGTTAGCCTGGGAAAATCCAAACCGCTTTTATATTGTAGATACTCAACCGGCTATTGAGGATGTACACAAGCAGTTAATGTTAATTATGGATCAATTAAGCGCTTCATGATGTTTCTCTATTTCTCTTTTTAATTGAACTATGTAATTGAACAATTGATAAAAAATGCCTAAAACAACATCAAAAAACACTGTATCAGATAACGTAATAGTGGTTGATTATTCAACTTTGACTTATTATCCATGGCAGTTGTCAATTTGGGGGAAAATATTTTCAAGTCACTTTAAAAATAGTCTGAAACCAGAACAGTTTCCTCACGCAGTCCTACTTGCAGGTGTTTCAGGAATTGGAAAAAAAGATTTGGCATTGTATTATGCAAAATCTTTATTGTGTCAGTCGCCTAAGAAAAATGAGCATACAGGTCAAGTAGAAGCCTGTCACTCAAACCTTGGTGATGAATGCCGATCGTGTCAGCTTTTCAATTCAGCTAATCATCCTGATTTTGTTCATATTACAACTCCCGAAGAAAAAAAAGTAATTCCAGTTGACAGTATTCGTGAGTTGATAGAATGGAGTGTCTTAAGCAGTCAAATGGGTGGGAAAAAAGTTATTCTTATTGAGCCTGCTGAAGCGATGAACCCCAATGCATCAAATAGTTTATTGAAAACTTTGGAAGAACCCGTTCCTGGTACAATAATTATCTTATTGACGAATAAGAAACAGGCTTTGTTACCTACCATTAGGAGTCGTTGTCAAACCATTGATTTGCCTTTACCAGAGAAGCAATATGCTAAACCGTGGTTGCAACAAAAAGGATGTGACAACTCAGAGTTGTTATTATCTCTTGCTTCTGGTGCGCCTCTACTTGCTTTGGATATGACTCAAGTTGGGCAACTACATGTTCGGAATTCTATTATTAATCATTTACTTACAATCATTAATGGTAATACTGATCCAGTTAAAGTGGCAGAAGAATTATTTAAACAAACAAAAGTAAAGAAAACTAAAGTTCATAAAAACATGCCAAAGGCAAAAAAAGACACAAAACCAATGTTTATTTCTACTTATGACATTATCTATTGGACTGACTCGATTTTGTCAGATTTGGCACGATTGGCTCAAAACTGTGATCAAAATACAATAAACAATATTGATTTTATTCAAAGCTTGCAGCCATTGTCACATAGACTAAACTTAAATAATGTTCTACAACTCTCTGATTTAATTAATAAAGCATATTTTGAAATTCAAGGCCAGGTAAATATTAATCTTTTACTTGAAAAATTGATGATTGACTGGAAAAATTGTTTAAAATAACCTATTTTGTGTTAGATAGTACTGAATTTTATTTATCACTCTACATCAAGCTGTGTTAATATGCGTAACACTTTTTGTAATCTAAAGAATTAAGAGTATCTCGTATTATGATGCGACCAGGCCAGGCCAGACAAAGTATATTATCTCTCTCGATTAAAGACAAAAATGCACTTTATGCAGCATATATGCCGTTTATTTCTAATGGTGGACTATTTATTCCAACTAACAAGCAATATAAATTGGGGGATGAAGTGTTTATGTTATTAACCTTGCTGGATGAAAAAGACAAACTACCGGTAGCTGGAAAAATAGTTTGGATTACTCCAATGGGTTCTCAAGGAAATCGTGCAGCTGGTGTGGGTGTTCAATTCAGTGATCAAGATAATGGGCAAGCACAAAAGAAAATTGAAACTTATCTTGCAGGTGCACTAAAATCTGATAGGCCAACCCATACGATGTAATTTTTTATAACTTTAAGCATTTTTGACTTACTCATGTTTTTACTAAGATGAAGAATACATGCCTCATTTGTTTTCATTAGATACTCCTCAACTTTAAAAAATCTGTTTTATTAATTCATTTTTTAACCAGAACTCACTATTTTAAATTTTATTTAAAGAGAATTGTTATGCCATTAAATTTTGTAGATTCCCATTGTCATCTTGATATGCTTGATTTATCAGAGTTTGATGATCATATGGATAATGTCATAGAGCAGGCCGAACAAAATCAAGTGAGTGATATTTTGAGTATTGCTGTTGATTTAAAAAGTTTTCCAAGAATTTTGGAAACAGCAAAAAAATATCCTAATGTTATGGCTTCGGTGGGTTTACATCCATGCCATACACCGGAAGAAGTTATAACCATTGAACAGTTATCATCCCTTACTGTTGATTCCAATGTAGTGGCTATAGGCGAAACTGGACTAGATTATTATATGAATGAAGGATCTGACCCTCTAGATCTTGATTTTGAGTGGCAACGTGAACGATTTAGAGTGCATATCAGGGCTGCGATACAAACTGGAAAACCTCTGATTATTCACACTAGAGATGCTAGAGAGGATACATTAAAAATTCTTGAGGAAGAACAAGCCCATAAAATTGGCGGAATTATGCATTGTTTTGTAGAAGATATAGCTACGGCTCAACATGCATTAGCTATGGGATTCTATATATCATTTTCAGGTATTGTTACCTTCAAAAATGCTAAATCTATACAGGAAGTTGCTCAAATGGTTCCAGATGACCGCCTGTTGATTGAAACTGACTCACCTTATCTTGCCCCTGCGCCTATGAGAGGAAAAAAGAATCAACCTGCCTATGTTGCTTATATAGGTGAATTTTTAGCAGATTTGAGAGGTACTAGTGTGGAACATATTGCTGCAATAACACGAGAAAATTATTTTAGATTATTTTTTAAATAAGTCATAAATAAAATGAATTTCTAAGTTACTTGTCTTGTCTATTTTTATTCTACTGAGACGAAGTATTACCAAAAGTTTTACCTGTTTAATTTTAAAAAATTCACTTTATATGGAATATCTCATATTATCTGCTATAAATAAAAGACAATAATAAAATATATAAATAAAAAATTTCATTAATGTCTAAATTCACAAGCAATAGAACAAGAAGCTTACGTAAACTTTATTTTTCTCAGACATTATTTCTTGGATTATTAATTTTCTCAGTTGCTTTATATTTCTTTAATGAAACAATTATAAGTAAACAGAAAGTTTTTGATGATCGTTCTTCAATCCAAAAAAAACTTTATATTGTTAATCAATTAGAAAATAATTTAATTGATATTTTTCGAAATATTGAACTTTTCTTGCTCGATCCACTCATAGATAACCATGATGTACTGACTAATCAAAAAATAGCTGATTCTATTCATCTTAGTACAGAATTAAACCAATTATTTATTAGTGAATCTGAAAAGTTGACGATAAAATCCAGTAAACTTGAAACTCAGTTTATTCATTTTAAAGCAATTACATCTCATCTTTTTGAATCACGTATGAATGTAAACAAACAATTTCCTGGTTTAGCATTATCTGCAAATTCAATGGTAATGCCTCAACAATCTATTGCTAATAGCTTACAAATACTAATAGATGAAATTGAAAATGGTGATTTGGAACCAAAAAATAAAGACCTCTATCCTTGGCTATTAAAGGCTTATGCTCTTTGGATGAGTGAAATTTCTCAAGCCCGTATTTATTACACCAACCGTTTTGCCTCTTTTTCAACAAGTATTTTAGAAACTCAAGCTGAATCTTTAAATAACCTTCATGACAAATTTTTTAAATACCTTCAAAAATTTGAAAAAATTTATGCTAATGAAGACAGTTTTGAGGGAGTAGACAATATTAAAGATATAAAAAGAGATTCAGAAGAGTGGTTCAGACAATTTCAACAAGTGCGAAAACTCTCTGAATCAAAGCAATGGCGTAGCGATAGCTATATAATGAAAACTTCAGTTATTCCACAATTTGATCGTATTTTTGAGGTATTACATGTAATTAAAGAATATCTGGATCAAGAAGATATCTATATTCAAGAACAATTAAGTCAGACAACAAATAAGATATTTATTTTATTGGCTTCGATCATTATCTTATTTTTATTCTTTATCTTTACTATATTATTTTCTCTAGAGCGTATGATTTTCAGGCCCATTTCGTCAGTTTCACAGGCATTAAAATCCAGAGCTTTTGATCAAGATGTGCCTCCAATTATAATTGGAAAGTCTCGAGAAATAAGAGATCTCGTAGAAGCATTCCAGGAAATGGATCATAAAATTAATCAGCGTCAAAGTGAACTTGAGCACCAGTCTCTTCATGATCATCTGACGGGGTTACCTAATAGACTTTTACTTAATCAGCGACTTGAATATCAAATATTAACCTCGAAACGAAACCAAAGCTGCTTTATATTATGTTTGATGGATCTTGATAAATTTAAGGATGTCAATGATTCTCTTGGACATGCTAATGGTGATTTATTGTTAATAGAAGTTGCTAAACGTCTATCGAATAGTATACGTCAAGTAGATACCATTGCACGTTTAGGTGGTGATGAATTTGCTATTTTACTTCCTGAAGTTAACCGTATAGAGTCGGAACAAGTTGCTGAAAAATTAACAGAATCTATTCATTCTAATTTTGTTATTAATGATCAAGTAATTAATATTGGTGGTAGTATTGGAATTGTCAGTTTTCCTGATGATGGAAGGAATGCTAAAACTCTTCTTCAGTATGCGGATATTGCCATGTATTTTGCTAAGAGAAATAGGCTTAGCTATTCTTATTTTGATAATATATCTGATATTTATAATAAAAATCGTTTGACCTTAACTAATGACCTTCGTCACGCCATTGAAAATAATAGCCTTGAACTTTATTACCAACCTCAAATTAACATTTCTAACAATCAAATTTTCGGAGCTGAAGCACTATTGAGATGGCAACATCCTGAGTTTGGCTTTATTCAACCTGAAAAAATAGTAGAACTTGCAGAATACAGTGGTATCATTCATCAGTTAACACTTTGGGTTATGGATAAAGCTATTGAACAAGGCAAAAGTTGGCATCTTGAAAATTATCCTTTGAATATCTCGGTTAATATTTCAGTTCATGATTTTACTAACATTAATTTATGTCAGCAAGTTAATGAATTACTGATTAAACATCAATTTTCTAATAAATCACTGACCTTAGAAATTACAGAAAGTGGTATGATGGAAAATTTATCACGTTCTGTTGAAGTTCTTAAATCTCTTAATAAAATGGGGGTTAACCTTTCAATAGATGATTTTGGAACTGGCTTTTCTTCGCTTTCCTATTTGAAACAGTTACCTGTTAATGAACTCAAAATTGATAAGTCTTTTGTGTTGGATATGGATAAAAATGAAAATGATTTAACTCTTGTTCAATCAATTGTTCAATTAGGCCACAATTTGGGTTTAAAAGTTGTTGCTGAAGGGGTTGAAGAACAAATACATCTAGATTTAATTAGTCAGTTTGAGTGTGATATATCTCAAGGCTATTTACATGGTAAACCACAAACTAAAGAAGAATTTCAACTTTATTTAGAGAGGAACATGTAAAACCTGCTTTCTTTTAATTTGTACATGGAAACATTAATAATTTTTTTATAGATGTTTTTTATTAACTAAGCTAGTATGAAACTATTATCTATATTCAATTCTTCAATTTAAAAAGGACTGCACAATGAAAATAATTACAGTATTTTTTTTTATGTTTATATTGTCTCTACCTGTTTTAGCCGTACAGGATAAGGGTAAGGGAGCTGGTGGAACTCGAACTGAGCATGCGAGTAAAATGGGACTAGAAAAGGGAAATGCATGGGCAGGCTCTAAAGAAAAAAAAGAAAAGGGCAATTCTCAAGAGAAAGTAAAAAAAGAGAAAAAGGAAAAGAAAGCTAAAAAATAATTAAACTAGGGGAAGTTTCCTATGTATATATTATAAAAATGGCTTTTACTATAAGGGATTTTGATAGTTGAAAACATGATTTAAATGACGACTTAGTTGCTCAGATATTTATCCATTTTTAAATCCCATTGGTTTCTTTCCTGACACAATATAGGCAAAGGCTAGAACTTCTGCAACAACTTTATATAGTGATTCAGGGATATCTTCATATAATTCTAATTGAGATAATAAAACGGCTAAATCAGGATCTTCATGAATTGGAATGCCATGTTCTTTTGCCAGTTCAATAATTTGCTGCGCAATTTCATTCTGGCCTGTTGCTGTCACTTTTGGAGTTGGGTCAGATAAACTTTCATCATAATTTAAGGCAATTGCCTGCTTGAATGGTTTATTTTCATTGTTTGTTTTTGAGGTATTTTTTTTCATTATATGGTTTCAATTTATTAGATATTATACGCGTTCATCAACGATAAAATGGCTTTTAATCTGTTCTTTTTCTGCTTCTTTGGGTATTCCATGAAATGCTGCCAATTGTGAAATAGTAAAGCCTTCACTGGTTAAACGTTCATTGAGTAAATAAAAATATTTTTGAAACAAAGCTTTGCTTTCTTTTTCTTCAGTCCAGAATTGAATTGCAAGATCTTTTTTATCCAATGTTATGTAAATTCTAATTCCACCCAATGATTGTAAATAAAAAGCCATATTAACAGTCCAGATTTTATTACCAAGATCAGCCTCTTTTTCTTTAAATTCTTCTCTAATTTTTAATTGCAGTATTTCTTGTTGATCATTGTGACGAAAAGGTATTTCAAAATTCATTAAAGACTGATCGCTACTTTCTCTGCTTTGAAATTGTGTCACGACAATGCGTGATAAAACACTTTCAAGTTGATCAAGAATTCTATTTTGGATTAATAAATGGTTATTCAGTTGAAATAGGTTCGCATTAGCAACTGCTTTTTGTACCTGTGCATGTACAGTTTGAGCAGGTAAATCAAAAAAAGCAGTTGTGTGTACGTTTGGCTTTATAAGTCCATCGGTAGCTATACTTTTATATAAACTACTTTGCGCTGTGAGTAATTGAGGGGCTAAAATAGCTTCATTATTTTTGATTAAGTTAACTAACCGAGATAGGCCTGCTTTTAAATCTGTCGTTGATATTTGAGTATTTGTAATATTAGGTGGTGTTAGATTTTTTGTGTCAGATGTTATATTAGTATGATTTAAAGTGTGTTGTGTGACAGTATTTTGGGCTGAATTAAGTATTTTTGATTCTAAAAATTGTCCTGAGTTTTGTAAAGCACTTTTTACTTCTTTGCCTGTTGATAACTGAGATAATTGAGGAAATTGCTGTAATACACTATCAACCTGTGATTTAAATGCGGGTGTAAAAAACGTATTGGTTTGATTTGTTTGGGTAGAAATTTCTTTAAGTGATGCGATTAACTGTGGTAATGCTTGTTGTCGTGAAATAAGTTGATTTATATATTGACTGACGATGTTGCTTTCTCTAGGTGGATGTTTTAATTCAAATGAAATATTAGATGCACTTTTATTGACTTGTAGCAATAGTTGTTGACCTGCCAGAATTTCAAGACTTGTCTTTATTTGTACCACTTGAGAGTTTTTTATAATCTCGTTGCTGATGCTCTTGTCATTTTGAGTAATAAGATTAAGTTGGGATATTAGACTAGGACTAAATTGGCCTTCTTTATTGACCAGTAATGATGCCGTTCCGTTTTGTGAGCCCTGATAGACTATTGTTTGAAGCAGTTGCCCTGAAAACCATTGATTTACCGTTCCATTTGTTAATGGTGATGGCTTAAGTTGTGTTGTGGCTAAAGTATCAGCGAGTTTATGTTGTTGAACTCTGTCCTGGATGTAAAGTTGGGTGAATTCTCCTGGTAAGATATTTTTGGCACTAAGTAAGGCTTTTTGAGTATTAACACTTAATAAACCTTCGTTAGTTAAGTTTTGTAGTGTTTGTTTCAATAATAGGCCAATGGCAAGTCGTTGTTTCTCAGCAATTGCAGAGCTAAGCTTCGTATTGATAGTCTCGCTATTCAGATCTTTAATGCTGCTGACATCTTTACTAGAATTGGTAGCCGAAGTTTTTTCGGATTCAATTTTATTAGTTTCAGCAGATATTTTTGATAAGTCAATGGGTTGCATTGTTATAGTTTCTGCTCATTTATGGTCTATATTATCAATATTAAGGCCGCTTATACTCTATTCTTTTCTCTATAAGAAGTATAAACTAAAAATAAAAAATAGGCATATAATGAATAAAGAAACTCAATTATGGTATCTCAAAGCCAAAGGTCGAATTAAAGGACCATTTGCGTCGGGATTAATTAGTAAAAATATCTTATTGGGTCGCATTCAACCAAATGATCTTTTAAGTCAGGATAAAGAAAACTGGCGTAAAGCATCATCAATCCGTGAAATTATGCCGGATGTCATTAAGCACCGTAATGACGCTAATTATAAAGAACGTCTTAAAGCAGCCAGAAGATGGGCAGATGAGCGTGATGAAGTGCGGGAATTGGATGTTAATGGTGAAGAAAAAATCTATACTCCAAGAAAGAAAGTCACTCACTTAAAGATTAAAACAACAGGTATATTAGGTCTTATTGGATTAATAGTGCTTTTTTCAGGTCTTATTTTTGCACTTTTTATGTTCACGCCTGATGATCCACTGGCTCAAATTGATTGTTCAGCAAAAGCACAAAATGACATCGTTTATGATGGTTGTCATTTGCAACGTAAAGATTTTAGCAATCAAAGCCTAAAAAATAGTAGTTTCAAAAATAGCTTATTACAAAATACACACTTTGTTAAAGCTCAATTACAAGAGAGTCATCTGGATTATGCCAATTTATCTCATTCTGATTTATCAGGAGCAAATTTGACTCAGGCAAGTTTACGCGCTGTTGATCTTAGAAGTGCTGTTTTAGTTGGGACGATCTTTACAAAAGCAGATTTAAGTTATGCAGATCTGACAGGGGCTAAAGCTTCAAAAATCAAAATTACAGGAACCAAACTTGCCCATACCATCTGGTTTGATGGCAGAGTTTGCGCCAAAGAGTCGGTTGGTCGTTGTCTTAATCGTTAGTTTTTTTAATGTTGCTTATCAAGACCAAAATCCATGCTATCAATTTTAAACCCCTCTGGAAAAACTTGACTTAGACGTTTTTCAAATTCTTTGATTATTTCAACTTTATGCTGTTGAACGTCATAGTCACGAGAATTTTCAGTGATATTGTCAAGGTTGATATCCATTCTGAATTCAACATTAGGAGCTAATTTAATATGTGTCATGATAACCTCCTTATTTTATACTGGCTAAATTATACTTCTCTATTTTAAGTTTAGTTCAAAATTTGACTTAGTTAATGTTTTTGGAAAACATTTCATTCAAAACTATATAAATCATAGATTTATAGTACAATGTCATTTTTTTATTGTTAGCTTAAGGGTTTAAAATGGCAAGAATCAATTACACCAAAGAGGCAATAGGTGATTCATTAGAAACAATTACTGACTTTATTCGTTGGGGAGCAAGTCTCTTTAAACAATCAGGTTTATTCTATGGTCATGGGAATGCTACAGCAATTGATGAAGCGGCTTATATTGTTTTACATACATTAAACCTTGAGCCTGATACTCATTCTGCCTATTTTTCATCAAAACTGACTGAAAACGAAAAACATGCACTTATTGATATTTTATTTCGTCGTGCTAAGGAAAAAATTCCTGCGGCTTACTTAACCAATGAAGCCTGGTTTGCGGGTCTGTCTTTTTATGTTGATGAACGAGTTTTAGTTCCACGCTCTCCAATAGCTGAGTTGATTCAAAAACATTATGAACCATGGGTTGATGTGGATAATGTTGAACAGATACTCGATCTTTGTACTGGAAGTGGTTGTATTGCAATTGCCAATGCTTATTATTTTCCTGAAGCTGAAGTAGATGCTGTAGATATTTCTGAAGATGCACTGGATGTTGCTTTACAAAATATTGAGAAGCATGGTTTGGTTGAACAGGTTAATATAATCCAATCAGACTTGTTTAGTAATTTAAAAGGCAAGCAATACGATATTATTGTATCAAATCCACCTTATGTGGATGCTGAAGATATGGCCAATATGCCGAATGAATTTTTGGCTGAGCCAGAAATTGGTCTTGCTGCTGGTGTCGATGGACTTGATTTAGTGACACCAATGCTTGAACAGGCTGCTGATCACTTATTTCCAGAAGGTATTCTAATTGTTGAAGTAGGTAATAGTGAGTATGCTTTACAAGAGCGTTATCCTGATTTACCTTTTTATTGGTTTGAATTTGAACATGGCGGCCATGGAATTTTTGTATTGACTAAAGAACAATTGGTTGAATACTTTAATCATTAAAAGCCTTTAATCGTTTATAGTTTAAAGTGAATATTAACATTTAAGCCACCTGTCGGTGTTGATGTAAATTCAATTTGACCATTATAAACACTGACAATATCCTGTACGATTGCAAGTCCTACACCGTGGCCTGGTGTAAATTCATCGGCTCGAACACCTCGCTTTGTAATATCATTGATCATTTCTGAAGCAATTCCAGGCCCATCGTCTGAAATTTGAATTTGCAAACCAGAGTCATGGTGAGAGAGTTTTAGAAAGATATCTTTTTTACACCATTTACAGGCGTTGTCCAGCAAGTTGCCCAGAACTTCCATAAAGTCACCTTCATCAATTTTAAATTGAATGTCATTAGACATATTTAGGTGAAAATTTATGTCTTTTTCCCGATATATTTTTTTCATACTATCCAAAAGCATGTTCACAATAGGTGGCAATTGTAAGTATTGAATATGTGGTGAAGGGTTATTGGAGATTGCTCTTTGTAACTGATATTCAATAATTGAATTCATACGATCTACGGCATCATTAATGCTTATATAATTTGTCTCAAGTTCTTTTATTGATTGAGCTCCAGTTACTTTTGGTGTGAAATTATGACCACGAACAATGGCCAATGGTGTTTTGAGACTGTGTGCCAAATCACCTAAAGCATTACGATAACGTTGCTGTTGATGTCGTTCATAGTGGATTAATTGATTAATGTTTTGAGTAAGGAGTGTTATTTCATCAGGATATGATTTATTTAATAATTCTTGTTCGCCTTGCTCAACAGCTTTAATTTCTTGTTCAACTTCTCTGAGTGGTTTGAGTCCCCAACGCAGGATAAGAGATAAGGTAATAAATAAAATAGCTGACATGAGCAGTAAGTTAGTCCACAAACTCAACTGATAGTCTGAAATTTTCTCATTTAAATGTGTTAGATCATCACTGATATGATAAATCAATGGGAATTTAGGATTTTTTAAATCCCAAAAAATGGCAATACTCAGTCCAATATAAGGTTTACCATTCACAGTATATTCTTGAAAAAACTTTTTACCATGAACATCTTTACCATTGTTTAATAATATCTTAGGAGGAATTGTTGACTCAATGTTTGAGTCAGATTGCCATAGAATGGTGCCATCGGCTTGAGTTATATATCCTGATAATTGTGAATATACGCTGTTATTTGAAGTCTTTTGAATCGCTAAATTGAAGGGAGAGGGCTCTATGGGACTGACCTGTAAATTAACCTCTTGAAAAGAAGGCAAAATTTCCCTATCTGCCATTATTAAATAAACTTGACTTGTTAAACGCTCCTGAAGTGCTGAATAGGCACTATTGTAGAATGTTTTGCTTAAGGTTATACCCGTCAAAACCATAAAACTACTCACAACAGCTATAATGCCAATGACTAGACGACTATTTATCGAAGTTAATTTAAAAAAAGAAAAGATCATAAATGTTTTTATATTGCTTGCAAATTAAAGCAGTAACCTCTGCCTCTGATTGTTTCTATTGGTTTTAGTTCACTATTTGGATCAAGTTTTTTTCGTAGACGCCCCATTATGACTTCAATGACATTACTATCTCTATCTTCATCATGGGGATATAAATAATCGGCCAATTCTGACTTTGAAATCACTTTAGCGTGTCGACGCATCAAATATTCCAAAATTTTGTATTCAAACTCTGTTAACTCAAGAATATTTTCATTTAGAGAGGCTTGTTGGCTGTCAGGAGTCACACAAATTGGACCATAGCAGAGCTGTTCACTAGCACTATTTGAAGCTCGTCTCAACAAAGCGTTGATACGAGCTAGAAGTTCTTTCATGTGAAATGGTTTAACTAGATAATCATCTGCACCAGCTTCAAGGCCTTCAACTTTGTCTTGCCAACGACTACGTGCAGTTAAAATGAGAACAGGGAGTTTATTACCCGATTTTCTTAATTGTTTAATTATTTCAATACCAGAAATTTCGGGGAGCCCTATGTCAATGATAGCAACGTCAACAGGATACTCAGAAGCAAAAAAAAGGCCTTCTTTCCCATTATCTGTAACATCCACAACAAAATTGTCTGATTCTAATTGTGTTGCTATTTGTTGTTGAAGCTGTAGCTCATCTTCAATAATTAAGGCACGCATTTAATTTCCCCAAAGAGATTTTCGAGTCAAATATCATATGAATAATCATTATTATAGCGGCTTAATATGTTACATCATACTGAGAATGCTTGTTGTAGTAGACAAATAGGATAAATAAACTCCTTTATTGTTCATTTATTGCTACAATAAATAGAACGCTGTGAGTTGTTTGAGCGCGTTTTTTTAACAAAAACTCACCATTATTTAACTGATTATTTTGTGTAAGGTATTATGTCTGGTAATTCTTTTGGAAAACTTTTTGTTGTTACATCATTTGGTGAAAGCCATGGTAAAGCTATTGGATGCATTGTAGATGGCTGTCCTCCTGGCTTAGAGTTAAGTGAGGCTGATTTACAGTTTGATCTAGATCGCCGTAAACCTGGAACTTCAAGGCATACAACGCAACGAAGAGAAGACGATGAAGTTCAGATTCTTTCAGGAATATTTGAAGGAAAAACGACTGGTACCCCAATTTCCTTATTGATTCACAATAAAGATCAACGTTCCAAAGACTATGGCAATATTAAAAATACTTTTCGACCTGGTCATGCCGATTATACTTATCAACAAAAATACGGCTTTCGTGATTATCGAGGAGGAGGGCGTTCTTCTGCTAGAGAAACTGCTTCAAGAGTGGCTGCAGGTGGTATTGCAAAGAAATATCTTAAAGATGTTTATGGTGTGGAAATTAGAGGATATTTGTCTCAATTGGGTCCAATAAAAACTGCACATCCTGGTGATGAGAATTTTAATTGGGACTCTGTGAATAATAATCCATTTTTTTCACCTGATGAGTCTCAAGTGAAGCCAATGGAAGCATATATGGATGCGCTTCGCAAAGAGGGTAACTCTATTGGTGCTAAAGTGTCAGTAGTTGCTACTGGAATTCCTCCCGGTTTGGGGGAGCCCATTTTTGATAGACTCGATGCAGATATTGCTCATGCCATGATGAGTATCAATGCGGTTAAAGGTATTGAAATTGGTGCAGGATTTGATTGTATAGAACAAAAAGGTACTGAGCATCGTGATGAAATAACCCCTCAGGGGTTTTTATCAAATCATGCAGGTGGTATTTTGGGTGGAATTTCATCAGGACAGGATATTAGTGTTCATATTGCACTTAAGCCCACATCAAGCTTACATTTACCCGGACAGAGTGTTGATATCGATGGTAATCCAATTGAAGTGATCACTAAAGGACGTCATGATCCCTGTGTTGGTATTAGGGCGACACCTATTGCAGAAGCAATGCTTGCGATTACATTATTAGATCATCTAATGCGTCATAAGGCTCAAAATTCAGATGTACAATCTCAAACGCCAATTATTCCTGGAAGTGTTTCTGGCAGTTAATAAGCAAGTGCATTTATTGAGTGATGACTAAGAGAATCAATCACAGAAAATGATTTTTACTAATTTTGATTAAACATATTCCTTACTGGCGCCTATCAAGTTTTTACTGGTTTTATTTTGCTACCTTAGGTGCCTTCATTCCCTATTTAGGTCTTTATCTCTCCGAATCAGGTTTCAGTTCTATAGAGATAGGTCAGTTAATGGCTATCATAATGGGTACTAAAATAGTTGCACCGTATCTATGGGGGTGGATTGCTGATCATCGTGGTAATCGTCTTGGCATCATTCGAATAGGTGCTTTTCTTACTGTTATTGGTTATTCGGGAATTTTTTTTGCTGAATCTTATTGGTGGTTGTTTTTTGTTTTATTTGTTTTTAGTTTTTTTTGGAATGCCATACTCCCACAATTTGAAGCATTAACCTTTAATCACTTAGAAAAAAATGAACATCAATACAGTTGGGTAAGAGTGTGGGGCTCATTGGGTTTTGTTTTTGCGGTAACCAGTGTTGGTTCATTACTAAGTACTATGAATACCTCAAATTTACCCATTGTTGTTTTAATATTACTTACAGGAATATTAGTTACAACTTTTCTTGTGTCCGATCATTCAGGTGTTCGTCATAGTAGTGGACATATCTCATTATTAAAAACCCTTAAGAATAAACATATTGTTGCTTTGCTAATTGCTTGCTTATTAGTTCAGGCTAGCCATGGTCCTTATTATACGTTTTACACAATTTATGCTGAATCCAATGGTTATGGTAAATCCTGGATTGGTGTTCTATGGGCAATCGGTGTATTGTCTGAAGTGGTTGCCTTTGCCTTTATGCCATGGTTAGTTAGACGATTTGGGCTGAGATTTTTACTCCTGGCTAGCCTATTTTCGGGATCACTTAGATGGCTGTTAATCGGTTTTTACATTGAAAACCCCTATATGACAACTTTTGCCCAAATTTTTCATGCATCAACCTTTGGTGTTTATCATGCAGTTGCTATTGCTTATATACATAAATATTTTAAAGGAAAAAACCAGGGAAAAGGTCAGGCACTTTATAGCAGTGTGAGTTTTGGTGTGGGGGGAGCAATTGGAAGTCTTTATGGCGGTTATCTCTGGGAAAGTAGTGGCGCGAGTATTACATTTACTGTTGCAGCATTGCTCTCTTTTATCGCTTTTGTTATTTCATGGAAATTTACTCAAAAGGATTAATGAGCAGTATAAACCCTAGGATAGATATATTCTTTATGCAGGTAATCCTTTATATCAAAGAATATTACTGATTGATAAAATAGCTTATATTTTAATCATATTGACAGGATGTCAAGCTTTATGACTTATCAGGAAAACGCTACTTTTTACACAGATGTCATTTCTTCAGATGACTTTTCATTCCAAGACTCTTTGCCACATAATTTCTTGTTTCAAAATGAGGAGAATGCTTCGTTTAGTGATGAGTTTAAGAAAGAATTTAGTAATGATGTACTTTTAAAAATTGATTCACTTCAAGTAAAATCACAAAAGAGTATTTCAATAACAAATGATGTACTTAATCAAATTGTCCCCAATCAAGTCGATATTTATAAGTTTATTAATCCAGAAAAAAAAAGTAAGACTGTTAATTTATCAGCAGAATTAACACATGATGTTGTCGACAAAAATGCTTCTGAAAACAAAAATAATATTTTAGAATCTGTATTTTCAGTTGAAAATTTAACTGAAACATCTCAAAACTTACCTGAAAATGTAGAAATTAAGATTGGAAAAGCTACTGATGTTTTTCATACAAGTGAGGATATTAATGAAATTCATAAACAATCAATAGAAAATAGGACTAAAGACTTTATAAAACTGACCCTGTTAAAACAAGATGGGGAAGAATCATATTCATCTATTAATAGTTTGGATAACGAGTTTAAAGCTGTCAAAAATAGTATTGAGTCTGCTATTTTTGTTGATGAATTTGAACAAATCATCTCAAAATTAAGATTACAACTACCATTAATAAAGGAAAATATTGATAATCTTGATTACCTTTTACAATTTAAATTATCAATTCACTTAATTAAAGTCTTATCTGAAATGATGCAGGCAGTTCATTTAAAGGAATTTTCTAATACAGTGTTAGAATTTTTAGATGATTTGGTTGATGGAAAATCAACAATTACACCTGAGATTGTTGAACACTTTTATCATGTTGTTGATTATTATAATTACTACAATGATTCAATAAAATAAAATTATGGATATTAATTTTTATAATAGGGAAATATTATGATGAACTTAAAGCCGCTTTTTCTGTTGAGCATATGTTTATTTGGAAATTTAATAATTCATAATGCGATTGCATTTGAAGAAGTGATTCAAGAAATTGGGCTGGAAAAAATTGAAGCTCAAGGAATTTCTTTTGAGCAATCTCATTTATGCCCATATCCAATTGAATTAAAAGTAAAAATTTTTAATGATTTAAAAATTGCCGGGTTAAAAAAATTTAGTTATCGTTGGATTATGAATGGTGAAATCCTTGAAACTAATGGACGATTTGAGGTTTATCCTACTGCATATGGTATGGGGTATGATACTGAAAAGACAATAGTTCATGTTGGACAAGATCCAGAAACAATTAAATACAAATATAAAGAAAATAATCCAGGTATTAATAAGTTAATAAGAGTTTTTGATACCGAAAATCCACCAAACTCTGGCTGGTATCAATTTTTAGCACTACCAGCGGGTGAAACAAACTGGGCTGATGCGGTAAAATCTAATAAAGCTGCTTATCAAATTAACTGTAAATCATAGTACCTTTTAGTGGGGTTGATGTTGGCTGGTAGAGTAATTTCTTATCGAGTTTTTTTGTTAAATTTCTCTAGTTGTATTATTAACTATTAAAATGATTATTACTTCAATACCAATGTTTTTGAAAGGTATTCACACACTATCGGGTCTGTATGATAAATAAAGGTCAATTATTTGTACCTAATATGAGTCATAATTCCTATGAAAACGATAAGCCTTGAACCTTTAAAGTTCTATACAATATTTTTCATCATTATCAGTGGTTTATTTGTATCTCAATCTGTTTTAGCTTTTTCTGATTATAATGGCTTTGATGTCAGCGAACCTCTAATTAATATTGATGAAATTCATCATGGCGGACCTGCTAAAGATGGTATTCCTGCTTTAGATCATCCTAAATTTATTAGTTTAAAGAGTGCGGGCTATCTACATGATGATGATCGTATTTTAGGTATGACATTTAATGGGGTATCCAAGGCCTATCCTATTAAAATTTTAAATTATCATGAAATTGTAAATGATGTTTTCAAAGCTACTGGGGGAAAAAATCAACCCGTTGTAATAACTTATTGCCCGCTATGTGGCAGTGGTATGGCTTATAGCGCAACTATAAATGGTCATAACACAACATTTGGTGTTTCTGGCTTACTTTATAATAGCGATGTTTTACTATATGACAGGGAAACTGAATCACTTTGGTCTCAACTATTATCAAAAGCGATAAGTGGTCATCAAAAAGGGACTGAATTAGAAATGCTGGCATTGACCCATACGAGTTGGAAAGCCTGGAAAAAAGATCATCCAGAAAGCATGGTTTTGAGTGATAAAACTGGTTTTAATAGAGATTATAGCAAAACACCTTATGGTGATTATGATCAAAGTAAAGCACTCTACTTTCCTGTTAGTCAGCTTAATAACGAATATCATCCAAAGGAATATGTTATTGGTTTAAAATTATTTGAGAAAACAAAAGCATACCCTTTTGCTGAATTATCAAAAATACAATCGCCATATAAAGACTCTTTTATGGGAAAAGAGCTGACAATCATTTTTGATGCAAAAAATAGAACTGGAAAGATATTGGATGAAAATAACAAAGAAGTCCCATCTGTTATGACTTTCTGGTTTGCATGGATGGCATTTTATCCAGAAAGTATTATTTTTAAGCGATAAAATTTTTCATTGGAGGTGACTAAATTCTAATATCTAACCGCAGGTGTTTCAATTTTCAGACCATTTCCTCGTGCATTTAAATAAATTTCTAAGTTTCTAAATTCATCTGAGTTTTGTTCGAATGTTTCCGCCCTAAGTGAACGAAAACATTCACGTAAACGTTGAGGTAAATTAACCATTTTTTGTGATTCAAGGCGGAATAATGGAAAACCATTAGTATGCCCCTGTGATAGCTTTTGTCCACGAAGCATTTGACCTGTATAAATATCATGACATTGTGAACAATTCATGTCCATTTGTCCAAATCGAGTAAAGTAAAAGGCTTTACCTGCTTCATAATAGGGTTTCATTTTTTCATTAATATCAACATTTACTTTTTCACCAAAAGCTTTATTTCTTATCATCGTTTCCAGGGCAAGCAATTGAATATCGTCATAAAGTAAGGGAAAATTTTCTAAACGTTCAACCCAACAGTATTGTATTTGATCCCTTAAGGTAACTGGCTTATCTAAAATTTCATGAAACTTAGGGAATTGAGCTATACTTTTAGGTATAAATTTATTTCCATTCAATCCATGACAATTACTGCATTGGACTTCATTTTCACCAACCTCATTGTATATATCCAAACCGTTTTCAATTACTGAAAAGCCAGGATTTTGAAAATCATCATTTTGTATTTCTTTAGCCTGTTCGCTAATGAACTCATAACCTGAAATTAACTCAGCATGTAGTATGATTGGTGTCAAACTGCACAGGATAGTGTTAATCAGGAAAAAAAACGTTATATAAGTAAAAGGAGAGTATTGCTTTCTCATTATGTTTAAAAAGTCTTTGTTTGAATTGTCTTTAGAGTTATTAAATAAGAAACAATATCTTCTATATCCTGAGCACTGAGAATGGTAGTGTTTTCATAAATGGATGAAATTCGATTCATTTTTTCTGGTCCTCTAAAAAAACCGGGCATGATTGAATTAGGGTTAACCTGTTTCATATCGGTAACACGTAAACGTATTTGAGACTCAGTTAATCGTTGAGAAACTGCAATTAAAGAAGGCCCAATAGTACCGTGAAAATCATCCTCAGGAATAGGTAAGTGATGACAAGATAAACAATTACCTTTATTTTTATTACGAACTAATTCACGTCCATTGCGGGGATCACCTTCTAAACCACCTAATGGGTTAAAAATGTTATCACCTTCGACAATATATTTTATTTCAGGAGATGCTGAAATATTATTTGAATAGAAGCAAAATAATACGATAAGACTATGAACTACTAATATATTTATTCTAACAAACATAAAAAAGACATCAAAGAAATTATGAAAAAACAGGTAAAGTAAACGAACTCATTATTATAAGGGATCATTTATGATAATGTTATGTTATCAGTATGAAAAAGCGATAAAATGTGGGATAATTTCTCGTTTGAAGCTCAGTGTTTATAATAATGATACAGATTAAGATTTGTGGTATCACAACGCCAGAAGATGCAAAAATGGCTTATGATTCAGGCGCTAATGCGATTGGTTTGGTTTTCTATCCACCAAGTCCTAGACATGTCTCTATCGAGCAAGCCCGTGATATCACAAACTGCCTACCACCGTTCACAACAAGTGTTGCTTTATTTGTTAATGCAACACGAGAAGAGATTGAACAGGTTTTAGATATTGTACCCATTGATCTGATTCAATTTCATGGTGATGAAACTGAAGCGTTTTGCTCCTCATTTAAACGTCCTTATATCAAGGCTATACGGATGAAAGAAGGGCTTGATTTACACGTGTTACAGCATGAATATTCCAGTGCAAGAGGTTTACTTCTTGATACCTATAAAAAAGGTGTACCAGGGGGAACTGGTGAAACATTCAACTGGGATAAAGTACCACATGACTTAGAAGTACCAGTTATTCTAGCAGGTGGTTTAGTTGCAGAAAATGTGAGACGTGCGATTAATATAGCCAGGCCTTATGCAGTTGATGTCAGTGGTGGCGTTGAAGCAAGTAAAGGCAGAAAAGATAAACAAAAAATTATTCAATTTGTGAATAATGCAATAACTTAAATTTTAAATTCATAATTGTAGATATTAACGGTAGTAATATTAATGACAACACAGACACAGGATCAATCAGAAAAAAAATTATCTGATATGCCCGATGAAAATGGACATTTTGGTCAATACGGTGGCATTTTTGTTCCCGAAACATTAATGGAGCCACTTGATGAGCTAAAAAAAGCTTATATTCATTTTTTTGAAGATCCAGATTTTATCGCTGAACTTGATAGTGATTTAGCCAATTATGTTGGTCGACCTTCTCCATTGTATTTTGCTGAACGTTGGAGTCGTGAGTTGGGTGGAGCAAAAATTTATCTTAAACGTGAAGATCTTAACCATACTGGTGCTCATAAAGTTAATAATACAGTAGGACAAATGCTGTTGGCTAAACGTATGGGCAAAACTCGTATTATCGCTGAAACAGGTGCAGGGCAACATGGTGTTGCAACAGCGACAGTTGCAGCTCGTTTAGGTCTAGAGTGTATTGTCTACATGGGAGCTGAAGATATTCAGCGCCAGGCTCTAAATGTGTATCGTATGAAACTTCTAGGTGCCAAAGTGGTTTCTGTTGAATCAGGTTCCAGGACACTTAAAGATGCACTTAATGAAGCAATGCGTGACTGGGTAACCAATATTGATAATACTTTTTATATTATTGGTACTGCAGCGGGGCCTCACCCTTATCCTGCAATGGTTAGAGATTTTCAAGCTGTTATTGGGCGAGAAGCCAAAGAACAGATCATGGCACATGAAGGACGACTTCCTGATGCTCTTGTGGCCTGTATTGGCGGTGGTTCAAATGCAATTGGTTTGTTTTATCCTTTTATTGATGATATGGATGTTTCCATTTATGGTGTAGAAGCAGCAGGTCATGGTCTTGAGACGGGTGATCATGCCGCACCTTTATGTGCAGGTAAGCCTGGAGTATTACATGGAAATCGAACTTATCTTATGGAAGACAGACATGGTCAAATCATCCCAACTCATTCAGTTTCTGCAGGCCTGGACTATCCAGGCGTTGGTCCTGAACACTCCTGGTTGAAAGATATCGGTCGAGCTAATTACGTTGCTGTGACTGATGAAGAAGCCTTGAAAGGTTTTCACGATCTGACATTGACTGAAGGCATTATGCCTGCACTAGAATCCAGTCATGCAATTGCCTATGTTACAAAATTAGCACCGACTATGGATAAAGATCAAATTATTATTATGAACTTGTCAGGACGTGGTGATAAAGACATACATACTGTTGCTACTATTGATGGCATTGAATTTTAGCTTGAAAAGCATATATTTTAGAATTACTTTTGTATAAAAGTACTAGAGAGAATTGAGTAAATGAGTCGAATTAAAGGTTGTTTTGAACAGCTTAAAAAAGATAATAAAAAAGCATTGGTTCCTTATGTTGCTGCCGGTGATCCAAACCCTGAAATTACTCTTGATTTAATGCATTCTATGGTTGAGTCAGGGGCAGACATTATTGAATTAGGTGTTCCTTTTTCTGATCCCATGGCTGATGGTCCTGTGATTCAAAAAGCCAGTGAGAGGGCATTGATATATGGTACTTCATTAACTGATGTTTTGGGGATAATTAAAAATTTTCGTGAAACAAATAATAAAACTCCTGTTGTATTAATGGGATACTTGAATCCTATTGAAGTTATGGGCTATGACAAATTTGCGAGTATGGCCAGTGATGCCGGTGTGGATGGTGTTTTAACCGTTGATATTCCACCAGAAGAGGCTGAAACCTATATTCCAGCTCTAAGAGAATTTGATTTAGATCCTATTTTTTTATTGTCGCCAACCACGACAAAAGAGCGTATGAAACTTATTTGTCAATATGCTAGTGGATTTATTTATTATGTTGCAGTCAAAGGAGTAACAGGAACTTCTGCATTAGATACTGCTGCTGTAGCTAAGCGATTAGAAATTATTAAAGAGATTACAGATTTACCCGTTGGTGTTGGCTTTGGTATTAAAAATGCTGAAACTGCTTCTGCAATTGGCCAGGTTGCAGAAGCAGTAGTGGTCGGTAGTGCCTTAGTCAATCTTGTAGAACAAAATGCTCATGCTCTCAGTAATGAAGATGCAAATAAAAAAATAATCAAAGAAATTAGTCAAGTATTGTCATCAATGCGTACCGCATTGGATGCTTGAAGCGATTAATACTGTCGCAAGACAAGAATAACAACACGAGAAATAAATATGAATTGGTTTACACGCTTATTACCATCTATTAGTACTGATGGTGCATCAAAGAAAGCTGTACCTGAAGGCTTATGGGACAAGTGTCCAGCCTGTAGTGCAGTTTTATACAGAGTTGAACTTGAAAGAAATCAAGAAGTTTGTCCAAAATGCGATCATCATATGCGCATTAGAGCTAGAAAACGTCTTGAAAACCTTTTTGATGAAGGTTCTATCACTGAATTATCAGCAAATCTGGAACCTGTTGATGAATTGAAGTTTAAGGATTCAAAAAAATATAAAGATAGAATTATTGCTGCTCAAAAAGCAACTGGTGAAAAAGATGCTCTGATTACAATGGAGGGTAAAATTAATGACTTTCCTCTTGTAGTTGCAGCCTTTGAATTTCGTTTTATGGGTGGTTCTATGGGAGCCGTAGTCGGCGAAAAATTTGTAAGAGCTGTCAACCAATGCCTTGAAAAAGATTTACCATTTGTTTGTTTTTCTGCAAGTGGTGGTGCCAGAATGCAGGAGGCTCTTTTTTCATTAATGCAAATGGCCAAAACCAGTGCTGCTTTAGGAAAAATGCGCAGAAGAGGATTACCATTTATCTCGGTAATGACTGATCCAACTATGGGTGGTGTTTCTGCTAGTTTTGCTACATTGGGTGATATTAATATGGCAGAGCCTAATGCATTGATTGGCTTTGCCGGCCCTCGTGTTATTGAACAAACTGTTCGAGAAAAACTTCCTGAAGGATTTCAACGTAGTGAATTTTTACTTGAACATGGTGCTATCGATATGATTGTTTCTCGTCTTGAAATGGGCGAAAAACTGGTTAATGTACTTTCTATGTTGATGAATAAACGAGCTTAAACTTGTTTTTTTATTATATAAGCCACTCTATTACACAGATTTGATGCTAAAAGATTGATATGTTTAAAACCCTTAATGAGTGGTTAGACTGGCAGGAAACATTACATCCATCTGAAATAGACTTAGGCTTGGAAAGAGTTGAAAAAGTACTTCATCGGTTAATTCCTGAATGCATTTCAGCTTCACGCCAGTTTGTTTCACCTTATACAATAGTTACTGTGGCTGGGACTAATGGTAAAGGTTCTTCAGTGGCTATGCTTGAATCGATTTTAGTCGAAGCGGGTTATAAAGTTGGTAGTTACACCTCTCCACATCTTCTTAAATATAATGAAAGAATAAAAGTTAATCAGATTCCTGTGACTGATGAGTTTATTTGCGATTCATTTGAAAGAATAAATACTTCAAGAGGTGAGCTTTCTTTAACCTATTTCGAGTTCGCTACTTTAGCAGCTATTGATATTTTTTATTATCAGTCCTGTGAAATTGTCATTCTTGAAGTAGGCTTGGGTGGAAGGCTTGATGCGGTTAATGTGGTTGATGCTGATGTTGCTTTGGTAACAACGGTTGATATTGACCATCAAGAATGGCTTGGCTCTGATAGAGACAGCATTGGTATTGAAAAAGCAGGTATTTTTCGCCAAAACAAGCCTGCGATTTATGGTGATTCTGATATGCCGCAAAGCATTCAGAGAATTGTTGATCAAAAACAGCTATCCTTGTATCAATATTCTGTTGATTATCATTCCGAAAGTAGGAGTCAACAATGGGACTGGTTGATTTCTACTGCTAAGCAAATTAAAAACAATGGTAATAAGTTGACACTGTCTTGTCGTTATAACTTACCAATGCCGAATTTAAGTGGTACTGCGCAATTAAAAAATGCTTCCAATGTTTTAATGGTGTTAGAGTTATTAAGGAAAACTTTTCCTGTTACTCAAGCTGAAATAAAACGAGGATTACAAAATATTCAGCTACCCGGGCGTTTTCAGATTGTTTCAACAGAGCCTTTGGTTATTCTTGATGTTGCTCATAATGTGCAGGCAGTTCAAGTTCTTAATGACTCAATAAAGAGTTTAAATCAAAGTTCATCTGGAAAAATTCATGTTATTGTCGGTATGTTAAGGGATAAAGAAGTTTTAGATGTACTTTCTGTTTTAGCACCTATTGTTCATAGTTGGCGGGTTATTGATTTGAATTCACCAAGGGCGATGCCAGCAGAAGATATAAAAGCACTTTTAATAAATAATAAGCTATTGAGTAATGGTGAGGATAAAAAAATTCAATGTTTTTCAAATTTTGAACAGGCTTATAAAAATTTTTGTACAGATAATTTAATGCTAAATTCGATTGATACTTTACTGGTATTTGGATCTTTTTTTACTGTGACTGATGCCCTCCATTTCTTTCAATCTTCAGATAAAATGATGACTCATGAGTGAAGAAAAAAATATAAATATAAAACAGCGTATTATAGGCGCTTTAGTGCTAGTTTCATTAGGTATTATAATAATTCCAATGCTCCTTAACGGTGGTGCAACTTCCAGTCAATCAATATCAGGTGAGAATATTCCTCCTGTACCCAAAGAACTCAAAAAAGTTTTACCCAAAGTACCACAACCAATAGTTATGCCCGCTGCTAAAACTGTTAAAGCATACCCTGAACGAACAAGTTCTAACTCTAAAAAATTAGTTGAGAAATCAACAACAACAGAACCTAATAAGGTAATAGAGGCTAAATCTGAAGCAGTACATAGTGAATCTGTCACTCAGCCAAAATATAAAAAGGCAAAAAAACCAACTTCTACTAAAATTGATACGGCATATACATTACAAATTGCTAGTTTTAGTAAGAAAAGTAATGCTGAATCTTTGCAAAATAAATTACGTAAAAAGACATATAAGGCCTATATTGAATCAATTTTAACTTCAAAAGGTAGAATTTATCGTCTTCGAGTGGGGCCTTATTTGAATTTTGATCAAATTTCCAGACAAAAAAATAAAATTGAAAAGGAATTTAAATTAAAAAATACGGCTATTATTAAATATTAATTGAGATTATTTATAGAGCTGTTTTGTCTTTAACCATCTAAAGAATTTAGTAGTGCTGTCGAGTGAATTGAGATAAAATGATCTGCTTGATTTCCTTTTGAGCTTTTACTTTACTTATATAAAGTTGAGAATAATAAGTGTCACTTATTTGGCCTGATTATATTATTTTTGTCATAATAGCTGTTTCTGCAGTGATTAGTTTGCTCCGCGGTTTTGTCCGTGAATCGCTTGCTCTGGCAGGCTGGGTATTGGCTATATGGGTGAGTTTTATATATATGCATCAAATGGCTATTTTCATTGATCCTTACTTGAATCTACCACCATCAATTCTTTCTCTGGTTTCTTTTTCACTATTATTTATTTTGACATTGATTGTTTCTGCTTTGGTTAGTAATTTGATTGCATCATTAGTTGATAAAACAGGTTTATCTGGTACAGATCGGGCAATTGGGATGTTATTTGGTATTGCTCGAGGTATTATCATGGTTGGTATTTTAATATTATTGGCGGGTTTTACTTTAGTTCCACAAGATCCCTGGTGGAAAGAATCAGTCTTAATTCCGCATTTTCAACAGCTTGCAATTATGATGAAGGACTTTTTACCTCCTCATATTGCTGCGAAACTTCATTATTAGTGTAGGTGTATAACTTATGTGTGGCATTATTGGTATTGTTGCAAAAAACAATGTTAATCAGGATCTTTATGATGGTTTAACAGTTCTTCAACATAGAGGACAGGATGCTGCTGGAATAGTCACATATGATGACAAGCGTTTGCATCTGCGTAAAGGAAATGGTTTAGTAAAAGATGTATTTACTACTAATGACATGATGCGTTTACAAGGTCATATGGGAATAGGGCATGTTCGTTACCCAACAGCAGGTAGTTCGTCTTCAGCTGAGGCTCAACCACTCTATGTGAATTCACCCTATGGTATCGCTTTGGCTCATAACGGCAACTTAACTAATGCTCATGAGTTAAAAGAAGAAATCTATAATCAGGATCTAAGACACCTTAATACTGACTCTGACTCAGAGGTTCTATTAAATGTCTTTGCCCATGAGGTGCAAACCTCTCATAAATTGCGTATCAATGAAGAAGATGTATTCAAAGCCATTGGAGCTGTTCATAAACGTTGTCGTGGTGCTTATGCCAGTGTTGCGATGATAACAGGCTATGGTATTGTCGGATTTAGAGACCCTAATGGTATTCGTCCTGTCGTTTATGGCCAGAGAAATACGCCGGAAGGAAAAGAGTATTGTATCGCTTCTGAAAGTGTTGCTCTTGATGTTATAGGGTTTGAGTTGATTGATGATATCAAACCTGGTGAAGCCGTTATTATTACAGCTGAAGGTATTGTTTATACCCAGCAATGTGCAGAAAATCCTCGGTATACCCCCTGCATTTTTGAGCACGTTTATTTTGCACGCCCTGATTCTATTATGGACAATATTTCAGTTTATAAAGCACGTTTACGAATGGGCGAAAAACTGGCAAAGAAGATTTTGAAAACGTTTCCAGATCATGACATTGATGTAGTTATGCCAATTCCAGATACAAGCCGTTCTTCTGCATTAGAATTGGCCAATTCACTAGGTGTTCGCTATCGAGAAGGTTTTATGAAAAATCGATATATTGGCCGTACTTTTATTATGCCAGGACAAAAACTGAGAAAAAGCTCTGTTAAGCAAAAATTGAATGCTATGGAACTGGAATTTAAAGGTAGAAATGTTTTATTAGTTGATGACTCAATTGTTCGAGGTACGACTTCAAGTCAAATTGTCAAGATGGCGCGTGAAGCTGGTGCTAAAAAGGTTTATTTTGCTTCAGCTTCGCCAGCAGTAAAGTATCCAAATGTTTATGGTATTGATATGCCATCCCCTGAAGAGTTTGTTGCTCATAACCGTAATTCTAAAGATATTGCTGATGAAATTGGTGCTGATTGGTTAATTTATCAAGATTTAGAGGATTTAATTCAATCATGCCATCGCGGTAATAAACATATTACTGAGTTTGATTGTTCTGTCTTTAATGGTGAATATGTGACAGGAGATATTGATAAAAAATATCTTTTTGATATTAACCAGCGACGTAATGATAACGCTAAACAAAACAAGCTTGAACGTGAAAATGAGATTCTTGATATTCACAATAGTGAGTGATTATTAATTTATAAATTTTTACATATTCGTTCAACTGGAAGTGGCTCAGCTACTTGATTTATCATATCTATGCCCTATGATTAAATATGAATATATTTGACTGAAGGCAATTTCTCATTGGAACGAAGAACTTATAATCGATCACCTGTAAGGCTTGATGCAGTTGTGCATGATCGGATGTATCGTTCGTGGGACTTTATCATTGAAGACTTTGGTTTTGATGGTCTCCGATTATCCTGGAATAACAAAGAATTAATGCCTGGAAGTATTGGTGTTGATGATCTCCTTGACGTTAAATTTACCATTAAATCTGATGTAAAATCTGACCAGCATATTGAAGAAGTAGACTATCACCTTGAAGTTAAAGTTATTCGTGTTTTGGATCAAGGACTTGCTGTCACACTGTTTAATCCAGGTTTGGATGCGTTAGCTGAACTTAGTAGGAAACAACATCAAAGTGGCATGCATGGTGATGCAACTCTTGCTCGCACTCTAGATAAAAAATCACAAAATCTACTTGATACTGTGAGACATAGTTTTATAAAAAATATGTCTCACATGACAGAAATTTTTTTACCAATTGTTCATGATGAGTTATTTCGACAAGCTGAAAGCTCTTCAAATAATACTGAACAAACGCTTTATTTTGATGCTATTAATACTCTTAATAAAACCAAGAAAAGTCTTAAAATTCAATTTATTAAACTTTTAGAAAAGCATCTTAATACATGCTGTGAAGGAAACAAAAAAAATAATAAAAAACAAGATTTTGATGAGTTAGAATTGATTGACCAAAATGATTATGAAAACTGGTTGGCAGTTAATCAGCTTATAATTCATGTATCACCTCTTTATGAACAAGAGTTGATTGAAATTGAGTTAAGACTGGCACATTTACTTAATACTGACATAAAAAACCTTACTGAAAATCCTTTTTCACCAGAAACAATTTTTAACAGTTTTAGTGAAACCATTCATAACCACTTTTTGAATAATGATATTCTACTCATTCTTTATCATCAGTTTAAAAAAGTTGTCGACAGTAAATTATTTGATACTTACAAAGAGATCAATAAAATCTTTATTGATCAGAATATACTTCCAATAATTGAAAAGAAAAAATTAAAAATAGTTAAAGAATCTTCAGGAAGTGATATTTCTTCAAGGGATAATTTTTCAACTAAAACTGATGAATCTGCAACGACGGAATTATCTGCAAATTCTAATCATAGTGCAAAGCAACAACCCCAAAATCAGATAGAAAATAATTCAAATGCTTCGTTTGGAAACAACAATCAAGCATTGGCTTCAAATGCGCATCTCAGTGAAATAAATACAATTAACAATAATGTTAATTTGGTGCCAACTTATCAGACTCTTAAAGAGCTTCTTTCTTTTCAAAATGGTGAAGAAGTTGATGGACTATCACAAGACTTTTTTGATTCTGATGAATATAAGAATCAACTAGACTACCTTATTTCTGAATTAACTCAAATACAGTACAAACAAGCCAAAGATGTTACACAGAATGGAATTACTCCTTTTGATTTAGAATCACTTGTACAAAATTGTATTAAAAAAGAAATCTTCTCAATTGAAATAAAAAATGAATTTGAATATACAGTTGATATTATTAAACGCTTGTTTGATTCCATTCAGAATGATGCCTGGCTAGGTCGTCCTGTAAAAAAACTTTTATCTTTATTAAAAATTCCATTACTAAAAGTTTCTTTGCTTCATAAAGATTTTTTTGAATCCTGGTCAAATCCAGCTCGAATATTAATGAACAAATTGGCCATGGTTGATTTTGATGATGAAAAAAATAACTTTTATCTCAAAGCTCATTCTTTTGTTCTTTTTATCTTAAAAAATTATGATAAAGACTTAAGTGTGTTTTCTAAGGTTCAAGAGGTTCTTACTGAGCTTTTAGATATTCAATCAAAACATTATAAAAAAAATGTGAATAGAGTTGTCACACATTGGAATGCCCAACAAGTTGTTACTAATGAAATTGCCAATCGACTGGCAGGGAAATCGACTCCATTAATTATTGCTGATTTTATCAGTTACCAATGGCTTCCTATTCTTGTTAATACCTACCTTAAACAAGGCAAAGAGAGCAATCAATGGAGTCAGTATTTGCAAGCTCTTGATATGTTAATTTTAAGTATGAGTGGGGATGTAAGTGAAGAATTTATTGATAAAGATGTTATTTTATTTATCATAAAACAAGGTTTGGAAGAAAATGGTCAGCTCAATAAAAAGATAATTGATGCTATAAGTTTATTTTTATCTGAAGGGAAATCAGATAATGGTGTACAACTTGATTATGAAAGTATCATCAAATTGCTCATCAATGGTTATGCTCTTTCTGATAAATCAGCTTTTGCAAAAATTAATAAGGGTGTTACTGACGCAATGGCTTTGGCCAACAAAGCCATTGCAAAACGATTGAAAGTTAATGATTACGTTAATTTTAAGCAACATTTAAAGAAAGATACCGAAAGAGGCAATAGAATCACTCGCCTACAATATATATGGGGAAGTGATGCTCAAAATGTTTTTGTTTTTTCTGGAAGAACTGGTCAACAACAAGCGGTTTTTAATTTAACAGAAGTGATTTCTATGTTGGATAATGGTCAATTATGTCCGACTAAAGATTATGATCTTCCATTACTGGAAAGAAGCTTATATGCAATTCTAGGTGATGTTCATGATGATCTGGCAAAAGACAGTGTGTTGGATAAGCTGACAGGACTTATCAATCAAAAAGAATTTGTACGTCTTTTAACTCAAAAGCTTCAGGGAAGAAAGAAGGATGACTCTGAATGTACTCTCTTTTTGATTGATATTGATCATTTTAGTTTGATTAATGATACTTGTGGCTATGATGCTGGTGATCAATATATTTCTGAAATTTCAAGAGATATTAAGAACAGTTTACCATCGGATGTGATCTGTGCACGTTATGGTACATGTGAATTTATTGTTTTGCTTCCTGGATATTCAGAAGTTGAAGCATCAATAATTTCTGAGTCACAACGATGCTTAGTGAACCACCATAATTTTAAATGGGATGATAAAGAATTTACTATGACGGCCAGTATTGGTCAGGTATCCATTAGACAACGAGCTGAAATTGGCGTATTTATTAAGGCGGTTGTTACTGCCTCTACAATTGCTAAAGAAACAGGGCGTAATAGAGTCCATTTAATTGAATATGATGCTCTAGAGCTTAATTACCGTCAGGAGTTGCAAATTTGGGCAACTAAAATTGAACATATGGTAAAAAATAATAGGTTTGATATACGTGGCCAACGTTTACACCCTATTCTTGATGAATCAGCTCTACAGCATTATGAAATGTTATTATTGGTTAAAGATGATAATGATGATTTTATGCCCCCATCAGAGTTTATTGAAGCGGCAGAATTGTACAATAAGATGGCTGAAGTTGATCGTTGGGTAATTAATTATGTATTTGACTGGTTTAGTAGGCATCCTGAACAGCTTGAAATAATGGGAGGGATTGCCATTAACCTATCTGGACAAAGTTTGAATGATGTGGATTTTTATCCTTTTATACTGGATGTTTTTCAACAATATCCATCAATTCCTCATAATAGAATTTGTTTTGAAATTACTGAAACAATGGCAATTAATAATATTAGTCATGCCAATAATATTATTCATACGATTAAAGAAATGGGATGTGAATTTTCATTAGATGATTTTGGAACAGGGCAGTCTTCTTATGCATACTTAAAAAATCTTCCTGTCGATTATTTAAAAATTGATGGTGTGTTTATTAAAGACATTGCTAATAATCCTGAAGATAAAGCAATGGTTAAATCTATTAATGAAATTGGACATTTTCTTGGTATGAAAACGGTTGCTGAATATGTTGAAAATGATGAGATTGTTGCAATTTTAAAAGAAATTGGTGTTGATTATGTTCAGGGTTATGGTGTTGAAAAACCTATCTTTATTACGCAATACATGGATGTAATAGAATCAAGAGGAACTGATAAAATATTGTCATAAGATGTTTGTTAATTGTCTTACTAAAGATTTTATCGTTTAAATGAGCTTAAAGTAACGCTTAATGTGCACCTGAAATTCTATTTTTATGCAACCTACTGAAAACAACTCTAAGACTGCGCGTTAATAATTTGACCATTTACTGCTTTGCTATCATCACCCATTAAATAAAGGTAGCTATTCATAATATCTTCTGGATTAGCAATGGTGTTTGGGTTTTCACCAGGGAATGCTTTTGAACGCATTGTGGTTGCAACTTTACCAGGGTTGATGCTATTAAAACGTATGTTGGTATTCACATCCATTTCGTCAGCAAGAATTTGCATCATGTTATCACCAGCGGCTTTGCTGATACCATATGCTCCCCAATAAGCTTTGCCCTTGATACCGACATCATCACTGGTAAAAATGACAGAAGAATTATCTGACTTTTCTAAAAGTGGAATACACATTCTTGTTAGCATATAAGGAGCTTTAAGATTAACGTGCATTACTTTTTCCCAATGTTCCATATCATATTGAGCAATAGGCATAAGTGTTCCAAGAAGAGCTGCATTATGTAAAATACCATCTAAACGACCAAATTCTTTATCAAGTGTTATTTGCATATCTTCATAATCTTTACCAGTAGCACCTTCCAGGTTCATAGGATATATGGCAGGTTGAGGGCCATTGTTTTGTTCAATTTCATCATAAACCACTTCAAGTTTTTCAATGGTTTTTCCCAACAATATAACGGTAGCACCATATTGAGCATAAGTTTTAGCTGCTGTTTTACCTATTCCATCACCAGCGCCTGTTACTAAAATAACTCGATCTTTTAATAAATGTGCAGGTGCAGAATAATTATACATTCAGGAAATCCTCAACTGTGAACTGTTTGATTTAAAAACTTAATAAAATTATTTTAGCGATATTTTGCTACAGGGTAAAGTCACAGGGACTGTTTCTATCAATAATTAATTTTGCAGCACGTTGACCACTTCTTACTGCACCTTCTAAAGTTGAAGGATAGTGTGTATTAGTATAGTCACCTGCGAGAAAAAGTCCTGGTATTTTTGTTGTATTTTGAGGACGTTGACTTTCAATATTAACTTGACAGCTGAAAGTGGCTTTTTTTTCTATGATGACTTGAGAATCAAGTATATTGGGCAGATTAGGAATACAAAATGATAATTCTTCATGAACTTTTTTTACCAGGAGATGGTGTTCCATTTTGATATGTAATCCAGGTCCACTGATTATGACTGCAATGAGTCCTGGTTGATGAGTTAATGAACGATCAATAGCCCATTGTGAAGTGGTATTAAACAAGCCTATCATATTATGTGTAAGTGTGACAGATGAAGGGTATTGAATATAAACTGTACAGATAGGTTCATATTTATACAGAAGAGAAGCATTATCAGGTTTTAATATAATTGGATAATGGTGTAATAATTGCTCTTTAAAAGATTGAATAAATTTATTACAAATATGTGCTGGTGTTGCTATAACAATGTTTTGGCTCTTGTAGGATTGTTTTCTTGTTTTGATGTTAAACTCAACAGTATTTTCTTTACTTTCTGAAAAAACTTCTATTTGGAGGACTTTTTCTTCACAATTAATACGCCCATTATGTTTAGTAATATAAGTAGATGCAGGGTTACAAAATATCTCAGAAAGATTATGACGAAAAAATAATAGATCAGAATCAGAATTTTTTTTACTAAAGCTATCTTTTAAAACATTAAGAAAAACTTGTCCGGATGCATTCTTTATGGGGGTATTCATAGTTGCTAAACAAAGAGGTTCCCATAATGCACTAATAACTTTTTCTGATTGGGAGTGCTTTGATAGTAATTGCCTAACACTGACATCATGTTTTAGTTTATAGCCTGTAATGTTTAAAATGAGAGACATTTTTATAATTTTATATCGATCATAATAGGATAAACCAGAGATATTAATAAAAGCTGAAATTAAATGAAGGGGGGCAGGTAATTGAGGTGATTTTAATTGTATAAGGGGATTTTCTTTTGAATACAAATTCAACTCAAGAGATTGTCGTTCAAGAAAATCATCTTCATGGATACCAATTAACTTAAATAATTCAAGAGTTGAATGATAGGCACCCAACATAATATGTTGGCCATTATCAATTGTTTGTTGAGAAATAAAAGATTTAAAGTTAACAGCTCTGGCTCTGCCACCAATTTGCCGAGCTGACTCAAGTATAGTAACTTTGTATCCATGGTGTGATAATGTGATAGCACAGGCCAGACCACTCCAGCCTCCGCCAACAACAATGACTTCGTCAAGATTAGATGTTGTCTTATTTTTATTTTTGTGCAAGTTTAAACTCTCGACGCGCTGTAGTCCAGGCAATCCAAAGCTTCTTTAGTTTGGCAATTCGGACACGTTTTTCCAGAACAGGATAATGTTGTGATTGTATTTTCTTTAACAAAGAGAAATAAATCTCTGCCATAATAATTCCGGTTCGTTGTGTATAACGATCATTTGTATCAAGATAGTCGAATGCTTTTTTATAATACTGTGTTGCTCTATCAGCGTGAAAAGAAAACAAAGCAAGTGTCTGAGGAGTGTTTCTATTAGCAGTCAGCATGCTTTGAGTGACTCCAAATTGCATTAATTCTTCTTGTGGAAGATAAATTCGACCACGTTCTACATCTTCTTTAACATCTCTTAAAATATTTATTAATTGTAAAGCAATACCGAGATTTTTGGCATATTCATGAGTATTACTGTCTTTGTAACCTAAAATCTCTATAGTGAGCAATCCTACAACTCCAGCAACGCGATAACAGTAAAGAGAAAGTTCATTGAAAGTATTGTAATGTGTTGTATGCAAATCCATTTCCATACCAGAGATTAATTCTAAAAAAAATTTTTCTTTTAGTGGAAAATGTTTTAAAGCTGTTTTTAAAGCCAATGTAACAGGGTGATTGGGCTTGTCATGAAAAAGATTGTGGATTTCACCACGCCACCAATTTAGTTTACTGGCTGCAATTGATAGATCAGAACATTCATCAACAATATCATCAACTTCTCGACAATAGGCATATAATGCTGTCATGGCCTGTCTTTGAGTATCATTTAAAAATAAAAAGCTGTAGTAAAAGCTGGAACCACTGTGTTGTGTTTTTTCCTGACAATATTCATCTGGTGTCATATAGGTTTCTAGTTTGGTTATTTGTTATATTAAAAAAAATGTCATAATTTCAATATTTATCACATAATTAAATCAAATGTTATACTATTATAAGTATTAGTACAGATGTTTGATAGTTTGTGTTTGAGAGTTTAATTGATTTCTATTTAATGATGATAAATGCACACAATACGACAAGCTATCAATGAGTGACATGTTGAAGAAATTATTAAAAGCATAGGGAAGCCTAAAATGTCCGCAGTTGATAAAGAAGTCAATTACTCAGTGGTTTTTATGGGGGAAATCATTACTGGCTTTGAAAAACAACAAGTTATGTCAAACTTAGAAAATATTACGCGCATGCCAGCTGATGAAATTGAGAAGAAATTTTTTAATGAGTCTGTTAAACGGATTGTCATTAAAAAAACGAGCGACCTGGAAAAAGCTAGAAAATACCATGGGAAATTCTCTAGAGCAGGCATGGCGGTAGGGATACAAATGGATTTTGAAGAGACTGAATAAATCTCATATTTTGTGTTTGCCATCTCTAGTACCGATTTTGTACATATTTTAATACTTTACTCACCGATAATTTGACACTGGCTGGCCCACTTCGGATGTAAAAATCCTCATTGTTTTTATTGTATAAAAAAGTTGGGCGATCGGCTCTCTCGCACTCGATAACAAGAATTGTTTTTCCCTCAATTTCATTAATAATTAAATTAATATAATTTGAAAATTCCAGACCAATGTGTTGGCTGAGTAGGTTTTTAAAGTGAAGTAAAATTTTATCCTCATTTTCAAATTCATCTTCTTCAATGCCAAGTATATTGGCATCGTCATCTACACCGATTAAAAGAATCCCACCATGTGTATTCATGAATCCTACCAAACCTTTTAACCAGGCAATTTCAATTTCCTTACCATTTTTACCACTCTTCAAGTTTTTTCGCATAGTGGATTTAAATTCTAGAGTTTCACTTTCTCCCAAACGCAAGAGATGATAAATTTCATTGGTAAAATCATTTGAAAAGATACTGGTTTTTGGAACGTCTTTTAGCTGATGGGCGTATTTTTTAACTAAAATATTTGCCATACCAATAGCAATAATAATAAGTAAAACAATGCCTGTGAGTATAAAAATGATATTTTCATTAATAATATCAATGAGTTCTTTTTCTGGGACAATAACTCCTCCATAGATGGAACTATTGTAAGTATCTAATTTAAAAATTTTATACCACCAAAGCTTTCCATTTCTTGAAAAACTCATGGGTGTATCCAGTTGACTGTTATTTTTTAACCAGTTGTTAACTGAATCAAAAATGACATAATTGCTTACATTATTACCAGGTACATATAAACTTCCCTTGGATGATGAGCCCTTTACAACCGGGTGATTACCCGGTGGCAAAATTATTTCACCACTTGGACTAATTAAATATGAAATATCTTTTTTTCCAATACTTACGTTAGAAAGTGATTGAGCAATATCTGAGAGTGCTACATCAAAAGCCAGTACATAAGTCGTTTTATTTTCATCTTTCCAGCTGGTGACACCGGTCACACCAGGTATTTGTTGAGTGTAAAAATTATAAGGTTTTGTCCAATGAATTGGGTACTCAACGGTTGTTGTGAGCCCTAGTTGATACCAGGGTCTTTTTTTGGGTTGATAGTCTATGGTTTCTTGCCATTCTTTAATTAATACATTATTACTGCTCCATAGTTGCCAAAGTACTGTGCCTTCATCATATTTTTTAGGGTTAATGTGCCTTGATAACCAGTTTTCATCTTTTCTGGAAAAAAAGTACTCGTCCCCATCTGATGTTGCAAGTATTACGGACGAGATTTGCGGCAATGTTTCTAAAATTGGAATAAAACGTTTATTAAAAGTACTTTTCTTTTCTGGTGTTAGTTGTTCAAGTTCAGCCCATTTTCTGGATAAAGTTAAATTATTGCTGATTGGATCAAATATTTGATGGTTTTTATCAAGTACTAATTCTTTTGCTGAAGATATAATCGCTTGAGTGATATTATCCTGTACCTGTTTTGAATAAAGATAAGAAAGAAATAAGAATAATGATATTAAAAGTAAAACTAGTAATGTGATATCACGTGTTAACCTGTTACGGACTGAATTTGTTGTGCTCAGGAGTTTTTTTAGAGGAGTTTGATCAATTGTTGTCATAAGAAGCCAAAATAGAGAAAAAGAATAATTTTTTTACTGATTAAGATTATTGTCTGCATTTGTTGAAATAAAGGCAAGCATTAAGTGTAAGAAAAGAGTCCATGTAAGATAATTCTAAACTTATCAAAATGGCTGAGTCTGGGACGCTGATAAATTGAGTGTGTATTTTTCTCTAGCTTATTTAAGATGATTTTACCTCCTGAAAAAATCATTCTTATTTCAATGGCAAATCGTCCAGAGAGGTTTGAACATAGTGGCTTTCCATAGTCATATAGTTTATTGGTTCGATTTAGTTGGTGTTTAAAAAATGCCTGGGTTTTATCATTATTTAAATGATTTTTGATATCATCAATGGATATTTGGTATTTTGATAATTCTTCAAGAGGTAGATATAATCGGTCATTTTCATCAATATCTTGTCCAATATCTTGATAAAAATTAATGAGTTGTAAACCAGTACAAATAGCATCAGAATGTTCAAGATTTTCTTTACTTGCACTTTTGTTTAGATAGAGCAAAATTTGACCTACGGGATTTGCACTTAAACGGCAATAATCAAGTAACTCATCGAAGGTTTGATAACGTTGTTTTGTCACATCTTGTTTAAAAGCATTAATCAGATCATAAAATAGTTGTAATGGAATTTGAAAGCGATAAATTGTATCTGCTAAAGCAATAAAAATAGAGCTTTCGCTTTGGTGTAAAAATTCAGCTTTATTGTTCCCAGAGTATTTATCTAATGAACCACTAATTTGATCCAGCTCATCAATATACTGATTAAGAAGTTTTAATCTTTCATGATCATTATAATTTCCTTCATCTGCAAAATCATCAGCAGTTCGGGCAAAAGCATAAACTGCACTGACAGGATATCGTAATTTTCTAGTCAACAGGTGTGATGCGACGGGGAAATTTTCGTAATGATTTTTTGCTATAGCCATGCAGTATTTATAGGCATGGGCCGTTTTTTGTTCTAATGTTGGCATTTGATGTAAATTTATTTAGAAAATAAAGAATTAGCTACACTTCTTTAACTAAGATGTAATATACTTCAATATTCATAAAATAACTATAATATAAATATTCTTTACAATTGACTGGTGTATCCATTTAATGGCATCAGGTTTAATTTAATTGTGGTATTCTGAGGTACACCTGTAATGAAAGATTTGTTATTGGGCTTATTGATTGGTGGAATAGTAGGTTTGTGGTTTGGCGTCAACCTGGGCAAAGATCAGCCTCTTATGACCAATCCATTTGCTGACAAAAACAGTATGAAAGAATTCAATGAAAAATTTGAAAAACTTCAGCAAGATGTGAGTGAAAAGAGTAAAGAACTATATAACTAATCAAAAAAAGCAGTTGATGACGCTTTTTAGAGAGCTCCACTGTAGTTTGAGTTATAGCAGGGGTTAAATTTAAGTTAACTACTTTTATTTAACTTATAAAAAGTTTTCAACTTCTTTGGGATGTTTAATCATTTCATCGGCTCCCCAGTTTTCTGGAGTGTCATTGGCTTCTATATAACCAAATAAAGCCGTCAGTGTGGTCATTCCAGCAGCATTTCCTGCAATAATATCCCGTTCAGCATCTCCAATATATAGGCACTCTTTTGGGGCGACACTAATTTCTCGGCAGGCATAATAGAGTGGTTCTGGATGAGGCTTTCTTTCAGTTGTGGTATCACCACTGACGATAGTGCCTGCTCTATTTGAATAGCCCATTTGTTCCATTAATGGATCGGTTAGCCAGCCCGGCTTATTGGTGACGATTCCCCAGGTTATTTGTTTGTTTTCGAGAGTTTCTAATAGCTCATTAATACCATCAAATACGGTGGTTAGATTACTGATGTTGGCTTGGTAAATTTCCAATAATCTTAACCTAAGTCTTTCAAAATCAGCATGTTGCTCATTAAAGTTAAAGCCAAGTTTAATTAGAGCAATGCCGCCATGAGAAACCATAGGTCGAATAGTTTCAAAAGGGAGGGGAGACTTGCCTTCTTCAATCAAAACTTGATTGAGAGATGCAGCCAAATCTGGAGCTGTATCTGCAAAAGTCCCGTCTAAATCAAAAAGTACTGCTTTAATCATTGTAATTGTTTGCTACCATTTTTATAAATTAAAGAGTTTACTAATCTCATTAAGTGGGAAAATCATTTGGACAAGCATGAATCAAATAATTGATATCAACGTCATCACTTAAAACGCAATGGCCTGTAAGTGGATTATAGGTCATACCTGAAATGTGTTGAGTTTTTAGGTCTGCTGCACGGATCCACTGATCCATTTCTGCAGGACGGATGAATTTTTTGAAATCATGTGTACCTTTAGGCAATAATTTCATTATGTATTCAGCACCAATAATAGCCATTGCATAGGATTTGGCATTACGGTTAACGGTTGAAAAAAAGACATGTCCATCTGGTTTTACTAATTTTTTACAAGCTGTGATGATTGAACCTGGATCAGGAACGTGCTCTAACATTTCAAGACAGGTCACAATATCATATTGGCCAGGAACTTCATCAGCCAACTCTTCAACAGTGATTTTTTTATAAGTGACTTTTTCTCCTGATTCATATAAATGCATTTTTGCAATGGTGAGATTAGCATCACCCATGTCAATTCCAGTTACATCAGCACCTTCATGTGCCATACTTTCAGACAAGATTCCACCGCCGCAGCCAACATCGAGAATAAGTTTGCCATTCAGACCATTTGCTCTTGTTTTTATATATTCTAATCGTGCTGGATTAAGATCATGTAACGGTTTAAATTCACCTTCTTTATCCCACCAACGTGTTGACATCGCTTCAAACTTGGCTACTTCTTGTGGATCAACATTAGAAAAACTATTGTTGTTGCTATCCTTATTATTCTGAGAATTTTGTTGGTGTACAGTTGTCATTCTATTCCTGAATCTATCATTAATTTATGTCTATTATCATTAATTTTGTTATAAAAGTCGAAATTTAAAGCACTAATAATGTCATCTTATGGTCTTAATAATGGTTATGATTGTTTGAATTCTTATCAATTATGATTTCAACTGGATTTTATCGCCCCATTTTTTTGCTTTTTGTAAGATTTGCTCTGTATCTAAAGTGGTTAAATGACGATTATTCAATAAGTGTTTCCCTTGAACCCAGACATCTGTGATTTGCTCTCTGCTTGAAGAATAAACAATTTGAGAAATGGGGTTGAAAATAGGCTGTGTTTCAATTTTTTTCAAATCAATCGCTGTGATATCAGCGGCCTTACCATTAGATAAAGAGCCTGTTATTGAATCAAGACCAAGTGCTTTAGCACCATTAAGAGTGGCCATTTTTAGTGCTACATGAGCTGGAATTATGGATGCGTTTTCAGCAACTGCTTTAGACAATAGGGCTGTTGTTCTCATTTCGCTTAACATGTCTAAATCATTATTACTTGCAGCTCCATCTGTTCCAATGGCTGTATTTATTTTACTGTCAGAAAGTTTTCCAACTGGACAGAAACCACTGGCTAATTTCAGGTTGGATTCTGGACAGTGGACGATATGAACGCCATGGTGTTTTAAGAGTTCAATTTCATAATCTTCAAGTTGTGTCATATGAACAGCGATAAGGAGTGGAGACAAAAGTCCTAATTTTTCAAGACGAGCAATCGGTCGCATTCCAGTGTTTGATACCGAATCATTAACTTCATCTTGTGTTTCATGCAGGTGTATATGTATGGGAATATCTAACTTTTCAGCATAAATTTTTATTTGTTCCAGTGGGCCATCAGAAACAGTATAAGGTGCATGAGGGGCAAATGCAGTCGAAATTAAAGGGTGGTGTCGATATTGTTCATGTAATTGCAAGCCCTTATGTAAATAATCTTCACTGTCTTTAGCCCATGCTGAGGGGAAATCAATCATAATCAGACCTAATGATACACGAATGCCTGCTTCTTCAGCTGATTTTGCTGTAGCGTCAGGAAAAAAATACATATCATTAAACGTTGTTGTACCACTACGAATCATTTCAGCTATAGCCAAATCAGAGCCATCTTTCACAAATTGGTAATTAACATGTTGACCTTCAGCTGGCCATATATGTTCTGATAACCATTCCATGAGAGGGAGATCATCTGCTAAACCACGCATTAAAGTCATTGCGGCGTGCGTATGGGTATTGATAAAT
>JAPHSW010000127.1 GCA_026196615.1 Gammaproteobacteria bacterium
GCAGGTGATTTGCTTAAGGTTGAAGATTCTTATACCACTATCACTGGACGTAACATCACACTGCAACTATTTGTTGAAAAACAAAATGGTCAAAAGTGTGAACATGCCATGGAATCCTTAAAAAATTCAATGATGTGGGATGAAGAAGTCTTTGGGCTGGAATATGACCTGGATATTTATATGATTGTCGCTGTTGAAGACTTCAATATGGGGGCAATGGAAAATAAAGGTTTGAATGTCTTTAATGCCAAGTATGTCCTGGCTGATCCTCAAAGTGCAACCGATAGTGACTACGAAGGTATTGAGGGTGTTATTGGTCATGAATATTTTCATAACTGGACTGGGAATCGAGTCACCTGTCGGGATTGGTTTCAACTGAGTCTGAAAGAGGGATTAACCGTCTTTAGAGATCAGGAGTTTACTTCAGATATGCAGTCCAGAGCAGTAAAGCGTATCAGTGATGTTAGAATTCTTCGCTCCCACCAATTTGCAGAAGATGCCAGCCCAATGGCACATCCTATTCGTCCTGCTCAGTACATGGAGATTAATAATTTTTATACAGTCACTGTTTATAACAAAGGGGCTGAAGTCATTCGTATGATTCATACTGTCCTTGGAGAAGAAAATTTCCAAAAAGGCATGGATCTTTATTTTGAACGCCATGATGGCCAGGCAGTTACAACTGAAGATTTTGTCTCTGCGATGAGTGATGCCAGTGAGATAAACTTAAAACAATTTACAAGTTGGTATAATCAGGCGGGTACACCTCGTGTAAAAGTGAAAACTTCTTATCTGGAGGATGAGAAAAAATTTGTTATAGAATTAGAACAATTCTGTGCAATTACACCTTATGAAACACTTAATAGTCCTAATAAAAAAGTAAAAGATCCTTTCTATATCCCCATTAAAATGGGTTTGTTGAATCAAAAAGGTGAACAGATTCTAGAAGATATGATTCTTTTGACTGAAAAGCAGCAGACCTTTGAATACTCTGATATAAATGAAAAACCAGTACTCTCACTCTTACGTGATTTTTCAGCACCAGTTATTCTTGAGTATCCTGAAGAGCTTTCAAAGGAAACCATTGCTAATGAACGGGCATTTCTTATGGCCTATGACTCTGATCCCTTTAATCGATGGGAAGCAGGTCAGCAACTAGCAGGGCAATTGATTCTTGATGCATTATCTCAAAGTTCGAATCTGGATGATATCCAATTTAACCGTTTAATATTGGATAAATTTCTTTATGCCTGTGAACAAATTCTAACGGATACATCATTGGATAATGCACTAAAAGCACAGGCATTAGTTTTGCCTTCCGAATCTTATCTTTTAGAGCAGCTAGAAGTGGCTGATGTTGATGCTGTTTTTGCAACAAGAAAGCAACTTAAGTTGATTATGTCTGAACGGTTACATACTCAATTTCAATCAACCTATAATGAGCTAAAATCAACATCTGAATATCAGTTTAATGCAGAAGAAGCAGGTAAACGTAGTTTACGAAACTTAGCTTTGAGTTATCTAATGGCTAAAGAAGATGAATCAGCAGCAATTTTGGGATATGAGCATTTCCAGACTGCTAATAATATGACTGATTCTATTGCTGCGTTAGCACAATTGGTGCATATACATTCTGAGCAGACTCAACAAGCTCTTGATACCTTTGAACAGCGTTGGTCAGATGATACATTGGTTATGGATAAGTGGTTTATTGTTCAGGCTGCTTCACAACATGATAATGTTTTAGATAAGGTGAAAGGCTTAATGGAACATCCTTGCTTTGATCTTAAAAATCCTAATAAGGTTCGTTCACTGATTGGTTCGTTTGCAGGAATGAACCTTCAGGCCTTCCATAATGCTAACGGCTCAGGTTATCAGTTTGTTATGGATCAGATATTAGCTCTTGATAAATTTAATCCCCAAATTGCTTCACGAATGATCAAACTCTTTAGTCGCTGGAGACGATATGATGATGTTCGACAAGAGTTAATGAAGGCTGAACTGGAAAGAGCAGCAAAAGATAATCTATCACCGGATGTGTTTGAAATTGTCACTAAAAGTTTAAAATAAATTGTTCTAATTGAAACTATAAAAAAGCCCAGCTCTGCTGGGTTTTTTTATTTGATCCCTCTAGCTCAGTACTCGAACGTATCAATTTATATCATTTTGTCCATAAAAAAAACAGTCGCCTATTACCAATAATTACTCCTGTCTTAGAAGGTATGCTAAAAAGTGGAGAAATTGATTATATCCGAGATTCATATCTTAATAAAATATTAGGTTTTTAATGCTCTAAGCCACTTGATTGAGTTGATACATTTTGGTCTTTTAGATACCCTATGACGTATATAACATTATTGAGTAAATTCTTTGAAACGATTGATACCTTTTCTTTTTTTCTTAAGTTGTTTTCCTGTCCATGCTCTTGAAGCTCCTCAAATACCAAAAAATATTATTTTGTTTATTGGTGATGGTATGGGGATTGCTCAAATAACTGCCGGCAAAATTGTTAAAGGCCGACTCAATCTTGAAGAATTTAAACATATCGGCCTGGTGATGACATTTTCACAGAATGATATGGTGACAGACTCTGCGGCCGCAGGAACGGCAATGGCGACAGGTTATAAAACTGACAACTATACTATTTCAATGTCTTCAGATGGTAAGCCATTGAAAACAGTGATTGAATATGCCAAGGATGTGAATAAAGCAACAGGTCTGGTGGCTTCAAGTTCAATTACTCATGCAACACCTGCTGTATTTGCTGCCCATGTGGACAGTAGAAAAAAGCATACTATCATTGCAGAACAAATTGCTACAAGTGGTATTGAAGTAATCTTTGGTGGGGGCTGGCAATATTTTGTACCTAATACGACTGCAGGTAGTAAGAGAGCTGATCATAAGAACCTTTTAGCTGATTTAGCTCACTCAACTCAAGTGATTAGAACTGAAGAAGAATTTAATAACTTAGGTGATGTGGATTCAGTTGTTGGACTTTTTTCAAGAGGGCATCTTTCTAAGGCAAATAAACGCAAGCCAGGACTCCCAGAATTGACCCGAAAAGCGATTAAGATTCTATCTAAAAACGATAATGGTTTTTTTCTAATGGTAGAAGGTTCACAAATTGATTGGGCTGGGCATGATAATAATCAAGATGAGCTTATTGCTGAAATGATTGATTTTGACGATACGATAGGTGTTGCTTTGGACTTTGCGAAAATAGATTCACAAACATTGATACTAGTGACTGCGGATCATGAAACCGGTGGCTTTGCTATTCATGATGGCTCAATTAATGCAAAAAAGGTGACTGAATCTGAATTTACCGGTTCTAAACATACAGCAGAAATGGTTCCTGTTTTTGCCTATGGTCCTGGGGCTTCTGAGTTTTCAGGGATTGGAGATAATACTAAGATAGGAAAAACAATAATAAAATATATGAAACAGGCACTATAAATAAGCTCCTGAATATTATTTTCAACAGCCCAAAATTAAACCCTTTTTTGTACATTTGTTTGCTAAAGCATCCTGCACAACATGTTTTATCAACCAAGGGGCTGTGAATGAAGATAAAACATGGAGCCAAACATACAAAAAAGGGGTATTTATTTGCGATTTAGAAACTTGATTTTCTATTCGCTTTTGAAACTTTATACATAACTCTCATGTCTGCTGTTTATACTAAACACGCCCCATCACAGTAAAGCTTTTGATAAATGGGCCGGCCATGCGTGGATCTTTTATCATCGCTTTGTAATCACCATTGGCAAATTTAAGCTTACGAGTCGTGTAAGCAGCACCAAGACCCATCATCCCCATTTCTTTTTTCATCCAACCTTTCCAGGTATCTTCTTTGGCACGTAGATCCCAGTTATTTTCTTCACCATCATAGGCACCGGCAGAAGTGGCTTTACCATTCTCTATGTGAATGACACCCCTGGGTTGATCTTCACCATCAATACCATAAGCGATTGTTGAATTGAAGCCAATTTTTTCTAGCTCGCCTGCTAGTGATGCTTCATTATTCCACTCTGTCATGAATTTTTTCATCCAACCTTCTGAAAAAAGCTCCATCGTACTCTCCTTTGGTCTGTATTGGTAAGTTGTCTAGCCAACTTAAATTATGTGTTTTGACTTTTATTTTTCTAGAAATACACACTATTATTTTTTATTTTGGTGTATTTAGTATGGATATAATAAATTATTTTGATCTCAAATAAAACAGTATTTACTAATATTCTTATAAAGCATAGGGAAAGCCCTTATAAATTGATATCCAGATGATTAAGTGCATTTAGAGAGAAATACGTTAAAATATGATTTTTCAAAATGCAATAGTGGGAAATAAAACATACGAAATGATCAAACAATCATCGGTTGAACGCGTCGATTATCTGGCAAAAGAAGGTTTTATATCGAATTATAAACGGTTTGAAAAGCCTGTTGTAATAGAAAAATTAACTGAGTTCTGGCCAGCTCGTGAAAAATGGAGTATTGATTACATTAAAGACGTTGCTGGTCATAATATGGTCTCCTTATATGACAGTAAACCTTCAACGGATTACAGGCACCAATATGATCCTGCCGCAACAATGGCACTAAAAAGCTATTTTGAAATGCTTGAACAGGGTGAAAATGATTTAAGGCTATTTTTTTACAACATTCTGGCTGAGGTACCTGAATTGGTGGAAGACTTTTCATATCCAGATATTGGGCTCAGTTTTTTTAAGAAATTGCCGGTATTATTTGCAGGGGGAAAGGGAGCAAAAGTACAGATGCACTTTGATATTGATTATGCGGATATTTTTTTATGTCATTTTGGTGGAAAAAAAAGAGTGCTGCTCTTTCCTCCAGAACAAACTCAATATATGTATCATGTACCTTTTTCATTTAGTAGTTTATTCAGTGTGGATTATGATAATCCAGACTATGAAAAATACCCTGCATTGCAATATTTAAGAGGTGAAGTGGCAGAATTGAATCATGGTGATGTTTTATATATTCCACCGGGTTATTGGCATTATATTGTATACGAAGAAATTGGTTTATCTATGGCCCTTAGAGCATTTCCTAGAAAACCAGTAAACTTTTTTAAAATGATGAAAAATCTTATTTTTATCCGAACATTCGAAGGGCTTATGAGGCGATTTGTGGGACAGGCCTGGAATGATCGAAATGCTCGTTTAGCAGTTTCCAATACCAATAAAAATTGTCCTGGTTAATGATAAATTCAGTGATCTTTAAGACTTTGCATATTATTTTCAATCATCATTCTGTTTCCTTTGTCTCTTAGGCTAAAAGTTTCCTAGATTAAAAGATGCTTAAATTAAAATATTTATTATCTGCATTGTAAAGTCTCATTTAATTTCCTATTATTCTTTAGGTAGCCATAATAATAAATTATTGAAATGTGAATACGTGGATAATACTAAAAAAAATAAACACCTGAATTCTGTCTTAAAGCAAGAAATTGAAAACCTTGCTGTAGTAACAGCTCCTATGATTATTGCCAGTACTGATGAATGTGGTGAGATTATTACGATCAATCCAGCAGTACGTACTATGTTTGGATATATGGAGGGAGAAATGGAAGGTTGTAATCTTCTATCACTTATTCCGGAACTTGAAAAATTGGAATATGATGAATTTGAAGAATTTTCTGATCGAGGTGACTTAGAATTATTTGATGCTAAACAGGGGGAGCATAAAGACCCTGAAGAATATAATTATCTGGAAAAATTTATTTATGGACGAGTTGATGGTGAGCAGATAGTTGATGTAAAAACGAAAGACAGTGATGGCAATGTTCTATGGGTTGAAATGTATATACATCGAGCTAAGATACAACTAAAAACTTACTTTATAGTTATTATTCATGATATCACAGAAAAAAAATTGAATGATGAGGAAGTACTGGCTCTAAATACTTTACTTGAAGAACGCGTTAGAGAGCTTAGAACTTAAAGCTATGCACTTAAGACTATAGAAAGTTAAAACTCGTAACTATTAAAGATAATGTCCTATTATTGAGGTAATATCATTCAATTCCATATAACCGCAAATATCGCTGACTTTTTCTCTTGCTAGATTCATTTCATCCAAATTATTTAGGCGATAGGTTTTATAAGACATTTCAAATGCCTGAGTATCAATTTGATCGTTTGCCCTAAATTTTATTAATACACATAAACCTTTTCGCTTGATGGTATCAGAGGCAATCTTGAGTAATGTCGAGGAATCTGTGATTTCAATATTGGTGACGATTTTAATTGCATTGTCTATTTTGACAAGAAAAGCAACAAATGGTGTTACTTCATGGGATTTAAGGTGCATGTATTGAGAAAAGCTTTCTAATAACTTTTTTCTCATAAGGGAAGAAAAGTCATATTCTTTACCTGTTTTAAAAAACTGAACCAATCTACAATTTTCATTATAAATCTTTATTTCTTTGATATTGAGTTGATTGTTTTTATTATTTAAAAAAACAGGTATGCAATCCAGAGTATCTTTTAGGTTGTTTTCTATTAATTTCTTTTCAACGTAATCAATATTGTCTTGTCTGCAAATAGTGAGTTTAGTACTATTTTTATCAATAACGATTTCAAAAAACTGGTTGATATCAGTAGAGCAATCTTTTGATATTCTGATTAGACCAAGTATCGTATTATTACTTAAGGGACAGCTGGTTACACTTTGTACTTTGTAGGGAACCTTATTTAACTGTAACTTGCTCATGGTTTTATTTAGATCATTATAGTCAAGCCAAACGGTTGACCTTGGCTTAATTGAATTAAACTGTCCATTTAATAATAGGGCAACACCGGAATAAGAAAAATCAATGGTCTCTCCCATTGTCTTCTGTTCTTTATTTAAATTCATACTGACACCAGTACGATACAAATAACGATTTTCTTTTCGTTGTAAATGAGAATTGTATAAAAATAAATTGTGCTGATAAGGTTCATCTTCATCTCTTTTAATGGAAAGAGGAGAAGAGGCTTCACTTTTGCTGAATGGCATTAGTTCAAAAAAACATTCACTGATACACTTACTGACATTATTAAAAATCACCTGTTGGAGAGCTTTACCATTGGAAAAAGGGAAATTAAGTTTAGTGCCTTTTTCTTTGTCCTTATCAATTAATGAAACGCTACGAGTATGACCTTTCAAGATATAGCCATGATTTCTTACAGTTTGTTGCAGGATTGTGATTAAGTCATTTTTGTTTTTAGCCTCAAAATCATAATAAAAATTAAGCTGCTTGTCTTCCCAGAAAATAAAGATATAAAAGTCACTTTCTGGTTTAGTATTTTTATAAATATGGGTGAGATGGAATGAGGATGTAAAAGCTGATAAATCTATTTTTTGACTGTCTGGATGAGTAATATAATTGTATAAATGTTGATTGTTTTCAGATTCAATAAAGAGACATTTTTTTTCTGTTGGTGAAAAATAATAAACAAAAGAGGTTATGTTATCAAAATATAGAAAATCATAATAATTATTTTTAATATTATCTAAGTCATGAGAACTATCAATTTCACAAATATGCAGTTTTTCTTTAACATAGATTTCTAAAGCACTCAGATCGCTAGCGGAATGCCCCACATACTTACAGGCTATATTAATTTTATCTAAGTGTTTTTCGATATAAACCACTTCGTACATGAATAAAATACATGATTTCTTTTCATCATCTGTAATCAGGTTGTTTAAATGTTCATTTAATTCCGGCATGTTTATATAAACAAAATCTTTAACGGATACTTTAAGTGGAGATGTTGTACTGAATTTCATTCCAGTGGTGGATATATTAATGGTTGTTCCTTTGCCGCGTTTACTCTTTGTGCGGACTAATATATCCATAGAATAATTATAGCGATCCTCTTTCCTGGATAAGTTTTTAGAACTACTTATTTCTGGGGTATTGATAGCGCTGTTCATTAATATGTATTATTCCGGTTCAGAGATGGATCTTGATAGTTATAAGATAGTTGAAAGTGACTGTTTTATCAATACGATAGAACTCAGAATAAATTGAAGTAAACGAATGATACTTTGATGATGAGTATCGATGGAGATCGCGCATAAATATGTTTAATTTAAACCTTGCTCTATTCATTGTTTTACTCATTGTTCTGTTTCCTTATTTTCTCTATAATTATTTCTCTGAAAAAAAGCAGAAAATGGCGCTTAATCAAGGTAATCTTTAAAGTTTTATTAGGAAAAAAATAATCGAATGGCAAAAGCAGATAAAGCAGTGTTTCTCTGTAATGAATGTGGTGATACTTTTTCAAAGTGGCAGGGGCAATGTGAAAGTTGTGGTGAATGGAATACTCTAAAAGAATTTAAAGAACCGAAAGGTCTTAAAAATCCCAAGGGGGCTGTGAGTCTAAAAGGCTATGCTGGAGCTAAAGAATCTGTACAGAAACTCAGTGAAGTTAAATTGGATGAATTACTAAGGTTTAGTACACGAAACAGTGAGTTTGATCGTGTCCTGGGTGGTGGTATTGTTCCCGGCAGTGTTATTTTATTAGCAGGTACACCAGGAGCTGGTAAATCAACACTGACATTACAAACTCTTTGTGAACTCAGTCATGACACTGCGGCAATTTATTTTAGTGGTGAAGAGTCTTTATCACAAATCGCCATGAGAGCTGCACGTTTGAAACTGCCGACAGAACAGTTAGATATTGCTGCAGAAACTGATGTTCTTGCTGTGTTAACCATGATCAGTGAGCTTAAAGTGAAGCTGGTTGTGATTGATTCTTTGCAATCAATGTATCACCCTGATGTTCAAGGGGTTCCCGGGGGAGTAACACAATTAAAAGAATGTGCTCATGCTTTAACTCAATACGCTAAACAAAATGGTGTGGCTATGATTGTGATTTGTCATACCACTAAAGATGGTAGTGTGGCAGGACCAAGAGTGGTTGAACATATTGCTGATGTGATGATGCACCTGTTAGTTATGGAAGGCTCCCGTTTTCGCGAATTACGTTCACAGAAAAATCGTTTTGGTTCAATTAATGAGTTAGGTATTCTTGCAATGATGCCTGATAATGGCTATTTAAGGGCTGTTACCGATCCCTCAGCCATTTTTCTCAATCGTAGTCGTAAGCCTCATCCAGGCTCTATGGTTGCGGCATTATGGGAGGGCTCCCGTGCTATGTTGGTGGAGCTGCAATCTCTGGTGGTTGAGTCTAGTCAGGGTAATCCAAGAAGACTAGCAGTGGGTTTAGACCCTAATCGTCTTAATATGTTGGTCGCTATTCTTATGCGTCATGGTGACCTGGCAATTTTTGATCAAGAATTATACGTCAATTTAGTGGGTGGGCTTAAAATCTCAGATCCCAGCACTGATTTACCACTTATTTTATCAATGGTGTCATCTTTTCAAAATCGTATTATTCCCCAAGAATGGTTAGCTTTTGGAGAGGTGGGCTTGTCGGGAGAAATCCGTGCAGTGCCCAGTGGTTTAGAGCGTATCAAACAGGCTGCGCAACAAGGTTTTTGCCACTGTATTTGTCCCAAGGCTAATGCTCCTAAAAATACTCCTTCAGGCATGACCGTCTATGGTGTTGATACATTAGTTGAAGCAATTGATGCGCTGGACTCCATTCAAGATTAAATTTAAAGTTTGTATTACTTCACTTTGAGCATCAGTTAGGAGCATCGATTAATGTTCAAAGTGAAGCAATGATCTTATTTATCGAATTTCAAGCTCATTGATTGCATACCAGCGTCTGTAGTTACCATTACTCATAGTGACATAAACATATTGGCTTGATTGATTGGCAAATTCCATAAGAAGGTTCCCTGAGCCGCCAGATGTTGTAGAAGAAACTCTTTTCCAGCTGCTTAGGTTTTTATCCCAAAGCCAAATTGAAACGTTTCGGGCATAATCTGAACCATTCCATTTTATTGTTACCGAACTAATGGATTTTTCATCACCCAGATCGGTTCCAAGCCATTCACTTTGAGATGGTGAATATAAAGCACGTGAAACCCAGGGTGTTTTTATATTTCCGTCAACTGCCTTAGCTGCAGAGTAATAATAACTATAATTACTGGAGCTTTCAGCATTGCTGCCCAGTGCATAATTATCAGTATTGTTTGTTGGTGGTGTTGGTTCTGGTGGTTGAGGTGTATCAGGACAAATGCCATCATCGGTGACTGTAAAATCAGTCCAATCACCTTTGACGTTAACACTTTCATAAGCTTTTTGTACTGTGTAACGTTCCTGGCTACAATCACCATACATTTCAGCTGCATCAAATGCGACACGATTTGCTGCTGTTTTGAAATTGGCAGAGCTGCTTAAATGAGTAAATGATTTGTAGATGAGTTTGACACTTTTTTCGACACCGATCCCCTGGACGTTGATAGTGGAAACTTCTGGATTGGGATGAGAGCCACCCTCAGAAATTAAATAAAAAGCAAGATTATTAATGCCGCTATTTAAATGAACACCTCCATTATCATCAGAGCCTGTATAGCGATTATTATAATTGTCTTTACTACGGCCATCCTGAGTGGGATTATTTAAAAAGCGAACCCATCCTGAACTTTCTTCTGCAACATCTTCACCAATTTTCCAGTCATCGGCTGTCATTGATATGCCATCATCAGGGTTACCATTCTCAGTTCCACCAGAATTTTTCCAGCCTTCAATAACACTGCCTAAAATATCTGAAAAACTCTCATTCAATGCCCCAGATTCATTTTGATAGGTTAAGTTACTGGTTTTGGAAGTGACACCATGCGTCCATTCATGGCCAGAAATATCAAGAGCACTGGGTGGATTAGAGAGTTTGTCTCCACCCTGACCGTAGACAATTTGATCTTCATCAGGACTAAAAAAGGCATTATCTCCACTGCATTGATTTGAATTAGGAGATTGAAAATAGGCATGAACAGAGGCTCGCATGGCAATACCTTTATCATCGTATGAATCGATATCAATCATGTGTTTATAAAACCAGTATGAAATCCCTGCATTGTCATAGGCGGCTTGTGTATGAGAGTCAGTGTTGGCCGCGACTTCAGTGCCTGGTAAATCAGACATGTTCTGAGACATACATTGTTTATTCAAAGTATAAATGTTTCGATTTAAAGCGGTATGTAGGCGACTGATTTTAGCAATCATTTTACCGCTATGAGCATCGACAAAAACACGTTCGATCTTTAATTCATTATTACTGGTTTGATATTTAATAACAGAACTGTAAGTTAAATGAGCAATCTGTTGATCATCAATGTAAATGAGTAGTTTTGGGCTTTTTAATATATCCGGTGAACTGGCTGGAGCATTTTCCATACCGTTCAAAGCATTATCAAGTGCTTCTTTTGCCAATAAATCGGGTGTTGTATTGACTGATAATTTAGGCTGTAGTTGCCCCATAACAAGTGATAATTCATTATTGCTACGTGATTCAACAATGACCTGGCGATCAAAGACTTCAATGCCGTTATAAGATTGTTCAAATTTATATGATACGGCGCCTTGTTTATCACGAGTGGCATTAATGAGTTGTAAGTCATCTTGTTCTGTTAGATTAAGGTATTCGCTGGCTGATTCTAAAACAAGTTTTTTGGCATCACGAACATCACCAATTAAAACACCCGAACCTTTTTTGTTTGTAACAAACAGTTGATTATCATTTGAGCGTTTATTTTGTTCTGCAAAGAACTCTTTACCTTGTTGGACATTGAGTAAATTATTATCTGGAAAATCATCATTGCTCTCAAGGTTTTCTTCATATTGTTGAATTTTTTCGATACCTGCAATTGGAGATTCTGCCTGTAATATAATCGCTGAATTATTAGCTGTCGGAGACGAGGCATTATTTTCAATTGGTGTCTTTGTTCTGTTTTGAAGTGGTAGAGACTGTTGTGTGTTATTTAGTTTAACACTTGAATGGGAATTACTTTTCTCTGATTGTTCTGAAAGGTTAACAAGTGCGTTGTTACTGCTGAGTTTATCCGTAAAGTAAATGCTTGCCGTTATTGCACTGGCAATAGCTGATACTGAAAACAAAATTCCATACTTTTTATCCATAATATCCCCCCTAGGGATTTGTCCATTGATTTATTTTAATTATTATTTTCTAAGGTGTTGTATTTTCTATTTATTATTTTCTCCATTAATTTTTTTATTATAAGAACACAATTGGATAAATAGGGTCAATTAGGGCTTATATAAAAATGTGATGGGGTTCACGTTTTAACCCCACTTTTGAGGGGGGACTATTTCTTTCTAAAGTCATCCAGAATACTGTATAAGGCTGGAACGACAAGTAATACCAGTGTTGTGGTAGCTAATAAACCAAAGATAATACTTGTAGCCAGAGGAATTAAAACTTGTGCCTGAAGGCTCTTTTCTAACAGTAGGGGAATTAAACCGGCAATGGTTGTTACCGAAGTTAGCAATACTGCTCTAAAACGAGCTCTGCTCGCCAGTTTGGCAGCTTCTAACACGTTATGACCTTCTTTTATTTTTAGTTTGAGAAATTCGACTAATAAAATTGAATCATTGACGACGATACCACTGAGTGATGCAAAGCCAATAATACCAGGCATGGTCATATTCAAGCCCATCAGCATGTGTCCCCATATCACACCGATTAAAGCAAGAGGGATAATAAACATTACAGATAATGGTTCAAGATAACTTCGGAATTGGAAACTTAATAGTATAAAAATACCTAACAAACCCAGGCTGAAACCTCTGAGCATGGAACTTGCAGTTTTAGCGGTTTCTCGGGACTGACCCTCAAAACCGGCATTAACACCAGGGTATTGTTCTAATAGTTGAGGAATAAAATGTTGCTTTGTATGAGAAACAATTTCACTGGCATTTGCAATTTTTGTATTAACATCACCAGTGATTGTCACACTGCGTTGGCTGTTAATCCGTTCAATACGAGAGAAACCTCTTGCTCGCTCAACATCAACTAATGTGGTCAAAGGGATTTGTTTACCATCTTTGTCGGTAATACGAAAATCATCTAAAGCATATAGTGTCTTTTTATCGTCTTCTGATAAACGCACATCAATTTCATAAGCTTCAGGGCCGACTTGAATTTCATTTGCGGTGGTTCCCCAGAAGGCTGCTCTGAGCTGGCTGGATATGGTTGCAGCATCGATACCTAAAGCAAAAGTTCCTTCTCTCATGCTGAGTCGAACTTCAGGCTTTCCAGGACGCAAATTATCTGATAAATCGAGTACACCATCATAGCGTGATAACCAGTTTTGTAATGATAAAGAGGCAGCTTTCAGCTCTTGTGTATCATCTCCAAATAAGCGAATTTCTAGTGCAATACCTCCTGGGCCAATAGTCGGTTCTTTAAAATTTAGAGCAATTACATCAGGTATTTTACCAACAGTATCACGCCATAAATTTATAATATCATCAAGAGAACCTGTACGCTTTTCTGCAGTGAGCAGATCCACTGTAATGGTCGCAATGTGTGGACCTGACTCGCCTGAATCCAAATTTTTATTGTAGTTAATTTGAATGTTTTTTAGAATTTTTTGTTGATCTTTCTGTATTGGAGTGAACTCTTTATCAACGGCATCAAGAGCTCCGGTAATTTTTTTCACAATACTCTCTGTGCGCCATAAAGGCGTACCTTGAGGGAGTAATAAGCGAGCCTCAATGATATCGCCTTCAATATCCGGGAAAGGTTGAAACTTCAATATACCACCCACCAGCATACCCAAACTAATGAGAAATAGTGCAATGACACTGCCAATAAATAAATACCTCTGGTGTATAACAAAGTCGATTGCTGAGCCTAATGTTTTCTCACGAAAGTTATCCAGTCTGTTTTCAAAACCCTGGCGAAAACGTGAGTTCTTTTGAGCCGATGGATCTTTTAGTGCGTGTGCTAGATGATGAGGTAATATCAGGAATGCTTCTATTAGACTGACGGCTAAAACAATGATTAAAACCATGGGGATAAATTGCAAAACCTTTCCCATATCACCTGATAAAAAAGCCAAAGGGGCGAAGACAGCAATGGTTGTCAAAAATGAAGAAATAACACCGGGAGATACTTGTTTTGTTCCATCAATGGCAGCTTGAAGGGCATTCTTACCTTTATGTAAATGCGAAGCAATATTCTCTGAAATCACAATTGCATCGTCCATCAGTAATCCGGTTGCAATTAATAGAGCAACCATAGAAATCATGTTAATTGTTAAACCAAACAGACTCATGATAAAGAGTGCACCCATAAATGAGATGGGCAATCCAAGAGCAACCCAAAAAGCAAATCGACCCTGGAAAAAGAGCCACATTGCTAAAAAGACAAGGATCAAACCCTGAGCACCATTTTTTACCAGCATAGAAAGCCGATCACGGACAATTGATGAACGATCATTGGTGATATTGAAGCTAACATCAGGCGGGGCACGAGCCTGTTCAATTTCTAATACTCGTTTGACGGCATCAACGACAATGAGAGCATCTTGTTGTTTGGGTTTGATGATATCTAATATAGCGGCTCGCTGACCATTAAACAGTGTTTTTTCTTCGTCCTTTTCAAAACGATCAGTAATAGTGGCGATATCACCAAGACGAATTTCAGCACCCGAACTAGCACTAACCACTTTAAGTTCTGAGAGTTCGTCGGGTGTTCTACGTAAATCAGTGAAGCGAAGCAGTACATCAAGGTCATGGGTTTCAAGTGAACCTGAGGGGAGATCAACACCCTGACGAGAAATAGTCTGGGCTATGTCGGACATATTTAAACTGTAACGGTGTAAAATATGTTTTGGTATTTCAATGCGAAGTTGATGTTCAGAAAAGCCTGTCACATTAATTTGTGCAATGTCAGGATCACGCAGCATTCTTGTTTTTATTTGTTCAGCATAGGCTTTTAAATCACTCTCGTTCATTGGGCCGGTAATAGCAATTGAAACAACTTGATCAGTTCGTCCAAGCTCTTTTATGACAGGCAGCTCAACTTCTTCAGGAAAATTGTCAATGGCTTCTACTTCACTTTTTACATCATCCATAAAACGAGAAATATCACCCCCTTCAACCATTTCTACTTCGGTGGTGCTTATGCCTTCACGAGCTATACAAATGACCTCTTCAACATCATTAATACCATCAATGGCATCTTCAACTCGTTGGCATATTGCTTCTTCAACATCTTCTGTACTTGCACCAGGGTAGATAATTCGAACTTCAACTTTTTGCGGATCAAAGTCAGGAAAGGTTTCACGTTTCAAAGTGGGTAGGGACATGAGTCCAACTGCGACTAATAGCAACATTAACAAGTTGCCCGCTGTTGGATGACGGGTGAAGAAATCCAGCATTATTGAACTCCTTTGGCACTTGAGATCATATTTGCAGGCTGGATAAGATTTTTCAGATAGTTAAGAGCTTTTTCATCATCTTGTGCCAAGAGTAACATGCCTTTAATGGCTGGCATCAGATCAGAAATAATAATTTTATCACCTGTTTTCAGGGGAGATTTTGAATTATCAGTTTTGTCGCTGGATATTACTGCGAATTCAGGTTGGTAGAGATCAATATTGACTTTTTTTATCTCTAATCGATTTTCATCATTGACTAAATAAATATGCTTATTATGTAATGCTGAGCGAGGAACAACCAGACTGTTTGCTCTAGCTGCACCATGTAGATGTACTTCAACAAAAAAACCTTTAACTAAAGGTGGTTTACTTCCAGGGGTGACATCACCGTAAGGATTCTTGACTTCGACAATGACTCCTATGGTACGAGTTTTGGGATCTAAAGTATCCGTCAAACGTGAAAATACAGCATCCCATGTAGTGATAAGGCCAGCCTCGCGTAATACTACCTGGGCAGTAATTCCAAGAGTATCATTGAACTGTTGTGTTGACTGTTCTAGTAAATTAATTTTTTTACCCGGGCTTAATAATCCACGAAAATAACTGATGGGGATTTGTACCTCGATTTCGGCTTTATCTAATGCATCAGCTGCTGCTAATGTATCACCCACACGAATATATTGTGCCAGTTCGACATTGTCTTCAGAGATGCGCCCTGTAAATGGCATAATAATTTTAGTATTTTCCAGGTCTCGATGAGCTCGTTTGAGCTGCGAATACTTTTGTTGAAGTTGTGCATCAAGTAATGCTTTCTGGTTGGGGATTATTTTAAGAGCATTTTGTTGTGATAAGACACTTTGTTGCTGAGCCAGCATACTTCTCTCCTGAGCTTCAAAATCGGAGTAGCTGACACTGCTTTTATTCAGTAGTTTTTTTAATCGTTTCAATTCTTTCTTTGTAAGTTCGAGTGATTTTTTTTCAATTTCTAAAGAAGCCTGAGTATTTTCCAGTTTGGTATCCTGCTCTTCTAATTGCGCTTTGGTTGCCAGGATATCGGCTTCAATTTGTGCAATATTTAACTCATAATCAACAGGATCAATTTGCAGTAATAAACTGCCTTTTTCTATAATGGCACCTTTACCGAGGTCAGGGTGCTTTTCTAGAATGATGCCTTCTACCTGAGCAACCGCTTCCCAGGTTGAAACCGGACGCACAGTCCCATACCCAATAGCTACTGGAGTGACTGTTACTTGTGGTAGAGAAAGAGTTCTAACGGTTTTAGTCATTTCTTGAGCAGGACTTTGTTTGGGGGTTGAACTGTTTTGTTTTAACATGACAATTGTAACAACCCCAAAGATGACAGGAATAAAGAAATACCAACGCTTAATAGACAAGGGACTCTCCTCAGTAGAGTTTATGTGTTCAGGTTTAAGACAATATTAACCATAACACTAAGTTCTATTATCTACCACTATCTAATAACGATCTTATTTCATTAATGTTTCCTCAGTGTTTCATTGGAAATAAAGATTGTTTCAAATTGTTTCACTAAGTCATAGAGTGATCGATTAATGCTACAATAAAACTATGAAATCTGATCTTGTAAATATCTTAATTGTTGATGATGATCCCAAACTGGGTGAGTTGCTTATGCGTTATCTTAATGAGCAGGGCATGAATACTCAGGTAGTACAGGATGGAAAACAGATGGATGCAGTGTTTTCTGAAAATACTTTTGAACTGATTATTCTCGATATTATGCTGCCTGGTGAAGATGGTATTAGCATTGCCAGACGACTTAGAAGTCATTCATCCATTGCTATTATTATGCTCTCTGCTCGTGGTGAAGATATCGAAAAAATAATTGGTCTTGAAGTGGGAGCTGATGACTATTTAGCAAAGCCATTTAATCCAAGAGAGTTATTAGCAAGGATTAGAGCTGTGTTAAGACGCAAAGTTGAATTAGCATCAGATTTGAACACGAGTCAGCCTGCTAAAGATGAATCATTTATTCATTTATTTGGCCCTTTTCGATTAAATCTAACAAATCATTCACTCTCAAATCATTTACTACCTGAAAGTAAGCAAGTCATTGACTTGACCAGTGGCGAATTTGATCTGTTAGAAGCTTTTGTTAAACATGCCAATCAAGTGTTAAGTCGAGATCAACTCATTGATCATTTAAAAGGCTATGAACGGTCTCCTTTTGATCGAAGTATTGATGTCAGAGTGACTCGTTTACGAAAAAAACTGGGTAATAGCAATTATATTCGCACTATTCGAGGTACGGGATATATGTTTGTGACTCATCCTGAATAAGAGTATTTTTTTAACTTTGATTAAGTGAAGATCATGTCTATATTTATGAAGCAGGCGAACTCACTTTATGTTCGAACCAGCTTAACCATCTTTGTCGCATTATTTATTTTCATGATTTTTGCATCTGTTGTAGTGTTTCAATATTTGGTTCAGCCTATTGCTAAGCAAGCATCAGGTGATTTGTCTGCACTAATGGTTTTATCTTCCAGAACATGGGTTGAATTATTACCAGATGCACGCTCAAGATTTGAACAAGAATTAAAAAATTATCACGATATTCTCATTACTCTAGAAAAACCTAAACTTCCTCGCCTTAGCCATAAAACACCCTTTACTAAATTTTTAAAACAAGCCCTGGAAAAAAGATTGAAACAACCGATTAAGTTTTATGAAGATATCTCTGAAGATATGATTTGGATTGAAATTAATATTTCTGAGAATTTTATTTATGTTGGTATTTCAGCTCATCCTGTAGGAGCAAATCCTCCCAGAGTTATTTTTTTATTGCTATTGGGGGCTGCTATATTAATTTTTTTCACGAGTAGTTTTTTAGTTCGACGTTTGACTCAACCGTTAGAGAAACTTTCTCAGGCTGTTATACAAATGGGACGAGATACAACTGTTCCAGTTTTGCAAGAAACTGGTGCATTAGAACTTGTTATGCTTACGAGAAGTTTCAATCAAATGAATTTTCGAGTTCAACAACTATTGGATAACCGTAATACACTTTTGGCAGGTATTTCTCATGATTTACGCACACCTATTTCAAGGATTTATCTGGCTTTAGAACTTATGAATGGACAAGGTGAGGATGAGTTAATTGATGGTATCCGTAATGATTTGATAGAAATTGAACTGTTGATATCACAGACACTAGAATTGGCTATCAGTAAAGAAAAAGCTTTGGAAAAAATTGAATTAGTTGATATAAATGAACTGGTTTCATTGGAAGTAGAAAAATATCAAAATAAATATAATTTGATTGAATGGCATTCTGGTTCTGAAGTTAAACACCCAATTTCTCGTACAGCTTTTCAACGAATATTTCAAAACTTAATTGAAAATGCGATACGCTATGGTGAGGGGAAAGCGATTAAAATCACTCTCACTTTTGTAAATGAAGAAATTAAAGTGTGTATTATTGATCAAGGGCCAGGTATTCCTGAACAGTATCAAAGTGATGTTTTTCAACCTTTTTTTCGTCTTGAAACATCACGTAATAGCAGTACTGGGGGAAGTGGCCTTGGCCTGGCTATTGTCAGCCAACTATGTGAATTATATGGTTGGACTATCGAGCTGAAATCAAACCCTGCTAAAAAAGGCTGTACTTTTTGTCTGACTCTGAACCAGAGTATTTAGAAATAAATAGTATCTGCACCATTAAGTTTGATTAAGTTTTGCTTGTACTAGTTTTTGTAATATTTGTGAGAGGCTTTTTTCTTCTGCAGATGTTAGCACTGATAATAGGTTTCCATTTATCTTGGCGACTATTTTAAAGAGTTCTGGTGCAATATCATGCCCTTCATCGGTTAGATGAATTCTGAAAACTCTCCTTGAGTTTTCATCTTTGTAACGTTTAACAAGTTTTTTTTGCTCAAGTGCGTCAATTGTTCGGGTCGTGGCATAACCCGGCATTACGATCTTTTTTCCAATTTCTGTTTGCGTGAGCCCTTCATTTTCCAATAGTGTCATTAATACAGCAAAATGACTGATATTCAAGTCAAGCCGTTTTAATTCATTGTTCATTTCTGAATCAAGTGATGTTGTCAGTACTTTTAACATCCAACCAACGCTAGTTTCCCTTGTTTTTTGAGCTGTGTATTTTTTCATGCATTAAATAATGCCATGTTACAAAAATATTGCAATAGTTGCAATTGCAATCATTGCATTTGTGTGTTAAATTTCATAAAAAATATTCTTGGAGAAGTTAATGAATCGTTATCATCCTATTTTAGTGGCTTTGCATTGGTTAATTGCCATTATGATTTTCATAGGGCTATTCATGGGAAGCAATGTTCTTAGTGAAACAGCCAATACTGAGCCACAAAAACTGTTCTATTTGAAAATGCACATGTCTGCTGGTTTATTGATACTTCTGTTGATGACTATTCGTCTTGGGGTTCGTTTGTTTACATCAAAACCAGGAACTATCGATATGGGTAATGGCATTCTGAACAAACTTGGAGTTATTACACATTATCTTTTCTATCTGGTCGTTATTTTGATGGCAGGGAGTGGGCTTGCTATCGCTAATATGGCGGGATTACCTGAGATAGTGTTTAGTGGATCGGGTGTACCATTACCAGAAACATTTGATGAGTATCCGCCACGTATAGCCCATGGTGTATTGGGCTTTATGCTATTAATCTTGATTATTGGACATGTGTCTGCCTTTGCTTATCACCAGTTCTTTCGTAAAGACAGTATTTTTTCGCGCATGTGGTTTGGTCATCGCAGTTAATACACACAATTAATAGATTAGGAGATACTCCGTGTTAAGAAAATCAATGTTATTCATACATGTGGTTGGAACAATAATGTATATCGGAACAATTCTGGCGCACATAGCCTCTGGGATTATTGCTGGTACAAATGTTGAGGCTGTTTACCATATGGCTATATTTCAGGAAACTACAGCATACATTTTTATTCTACCTGGCATTATTCTTAAAACCGTATCCGGGTTTGTTATGTATGTACAATATGATAAGAAACCAATGTGGTTGAAAATCAAAATTGCTTTGGCTGCATTTCTTGCCTTTAATGCTTTTTTTCTCTTGACACCATTAATGCCTGAATTACGTATGCTGGCTGAAGAAAGCCTTAAGGCAGGTGCTCTGACTGATGCCTACAAAGCAAAAGAACATACTGCTATGCTTGTGGGGATGAGCAATGTAATACCCTTAATATTGGCGATGGTTATGGGTGTGTTTAAGCCGCGTCTAAAAGGAAAAAATGTTGCAATATAATCGAGAAGTAAAAAAATTATATAAATATCCGGATAATATAAATGAAAAAGTCATTATCTCAATATTGTGAAGATAATATTCTATATTTACCACAAGCTCTTTATAGTAAGAGTGATGTAAAGCCATTGTTGTATGATAAAGAGTCAGTTATTTTTTATAAAGATCTCAAGACTGAATTAAATAATATTGAGATTCATACTTGTAAAGCATGCCTGGTGTATATTAAAAGTGGACATGAAGTGATTACCACTTGTTACAATGAAAAAATTGAACTATTTCCTGATGACATTATTTTTTTTCCTAAAGGTGTCAACTTTCATTCTGATTATACTAGCAAAAAGGGATCACCAAATGCTTATGTTATTTTTTTTGGTGATGATGTAATAACTGAATTTCTTTCAAAAAAAACAAAAATAGAAAAATCTTCCCCAAATGAAAAAAACATACATAAAATACTACCTAATAAAGTTGTAAAAACATTTTTTAGTACATTACATGATACGTATAAAGAGTATAAAAACTCAAAAGAAATACTTAATTTAAAACTTTTGGAACTTCTATATCTACTTGATCTAAATAGTAAAAATAATCAATTATGTATCAGTTTATCTTCTATTGAAACAGGTAAAGCTAAACGAAATATTAAGCGATTAATGGAAAAATATGCTATTTCAGATTTAAATATAAATGATTTTGCTACTCTGTCAGGGAGAAGTACTACTAGTTTTAACCGAGAGTTTAAAAAAATCTATAATACTTCACCTAAACAATGGCTAATTGAAAAAAGACTATCTCACGCCTATGAACTCCTGGTAAATAAGCAGTGGTCTGTAACAGATACAGCTAATGAAATTGGTTATGAAAATATCTCCCACTTTATAGAATCCTTTAGAAAAAAATATAAAAAAACACCTCATCAAATTAAACATCAATCTGATTGAAAAACCGTATTTTTGCTTTAATTTTGGTAGTTTCATTTTTTTTTAAGCTTTACTATCTGTTTTTTTATAGTAAAAAGGAGTACACAGATGGAAATACTATCCAAAGCTTTTCAAAAAAGTAAGAGAGGTTTTTTAAAATTATCTATTGCATCAAGTCTTGTATCATCAGCCTTTCTTGTTAATAAAAACTGTTTTGCTAATCAGAAAACCAATTCAAATGATGCAGAGAGAAAATTAAAAATGACTAAGAAAGTGATATTAGAATTTAAAGTCCGTAATGATAATGTAAAACCACTAATGGCATTTCTTGCAAAGAATCTGGCAAATGTAAGAAACTTTGATGGATGTTCTCAAGTTGAGGTTTACCATAATCCTGAGGAGGAAAAAATGATCTTTGATGAAGTGTGGGAGAGTGTAGAGCATCATCAACAATATCTCGGTCATATCACAGATAATGGTGTTATGGCAGAACTTGCCTCTTTTCTTGTATCAAAGCCTGAAATAAAATATTTTGATAGTATAAATTTATAGAACTTATCATTAATAAAATTCAAATAAGTACTTTAATAATGAAGTTTTCTAAAGCAGGGTATCTATGAGGTATTCTGCTTTATCATATTTTTTAATACTAGGTAAATCCAAAAAAAGAGATAGATGACATATTTTTTCAGAAAAAAGATTGCTGTTAAATTCAGTAACTTAACAATCTTAAAAGATATAGTGATCATTGGCACCTATAGCATTCTCTGGCTATATGAACTTTTCTTACTTTTTAGATTTAAAGAATTTTCTCAATAGTGGATATTTGTAATAATGCTCATTAAATAAAAAATGAAATAAGATGACTTATATGTGGTTTATTTCTATCAACTTTTCTAGTCACTATCCAAAGATCATTTTTTATAGTTTTATTAGGTTTCCATAAAATATTTAGTTTGCCCTCACCTAAAGAATGATCACAAATATACTGTGGTAGTACACTGATTCCCCATCCTGTTTCAATAGCTTTACGAATGGCTAACAGACTAGGCACTATCATTACAGGCATAATGTTGGGTCGTTGGTTAAAAGCAGTATGCCAGAACCTTCGAATAATAGGTAGCTCTGTCGAATAACTGATCCAGTTTTGTTTCAATATATATTGTTCGATTTTATTAAGTGAATTTTTCTGATTTATAAGATTTTTTGGGAGCTTGGTATTAGGAGGTGCAACCAGATAAAACTCTTCATCATCAATTTTTAAATAATCTAAATTATTCCCTCGAATCTGTTGTGTAGAAATAACTGCATCAAGTTCTCCAAGAGATAATTTTTCTATCATTTTTTCTGCATTGCTTGATTCAACATGTAACTTAAGTTGTGCATTTTTTAGTTTTTCTATACCCATGTTATGAAAATAGTCTAAAGGCACACCAAAACGAATACTTGGAAATTTCTTTACCGAAGTATCTCGTAAAGTAGTTGAGACCTTTTCGAGGCTATCCATTGATGGAGCCATGCGACTATACAGCTCATTACCAAATTCAGTAGGGATCATTTTTCTTGGTGTACGTTCAAATAATATTTGTTTAACGGTTGTTTCAAGTGCAACGATGTGTTGACTTATTGCGGGTTGTGTAAGGTTACGTGCTTCTGCTGCACCTGTGACTGTTCCACTTCGATAAACGGCAATAAAGCTTCTATACCATTCAAAATTTACCATAAATATATTTATACCTAATACGAATTAATATAATTATTATTGTATATTAACTACTTGTATACTGTCACATAAAAATAAGTAAATATTTTTTTATAAACCGAAACAACTAAGGAATATGTGATGACTACAATACAGAATATGTTAATTATAGTGACCAGCTTTGGTGAAATTTCTCAAAATGAACAGACAGGACTTTGGTTAGAAGAATTTGCTGTGCCTTATGTCGAATTCATTAACAGAGGCTACAAAGTCACTGTAGCCAGTATAAAAGGAGGTAAAGCACCTATTGATTCTCGAAGTAAGCCGACAACGGAACAGGAGAAATTTTGGAGTAGCGCCATCAAAGCACTAGAAAATACCTCAGTTCTTTCTTCTATAAATTCATCTGATTTTAGCGCTGTACTTATGCCTGGAGGTCATGGAACCATGTATGATTTTCCAGAAAGTAAGCATTTAAATGAATTACTCAGCAAGTTTGCCCAGCAAGAAAAAATAATTGCCTCAATGTGTCACGGTCCAGCTAGTTTAGTTAATGTCAAGCTGTCTGATGGTTCATATTTAGTTTCAGGTAAGACGCTCACCAGCTTTACCAATGAAGAAGAATCTGCTGCCGGATTCACTGAAAAAGTCCCGTTTTTGCTTGAAAGCCGTTTGCGTAAACTTGGAGCTAAATTTATTGCGCAGCCTAACTGGTCTGATCATGTCGAAATAGATGGTAAACTTATTACCGGACAAAATCCACAATCAAGTAAAAGTGTTGCTCTGTCCATTATTGACATGCTTTCAGATGATTTAGGAGAGTAAAATGAAAACTATTTTTTCTCTAATGATTATTGCTTTAACGAGTCAAAACCTTATGGCTCATGAAGAAGTTATTCAAGGAGTTATGAAACATAGTCATTATTTAAACGAATTACAGGTAAAAACATTTGGGGATTTACGCTTGATTCGAGAAAATAAACTAACTGAAAGTTTTCCTTTTTCTAAAATCAAATCAGATGATTTATATGGAATAGGAATGCCACAGGGACTTGATAAAGAATTATTGATTTCATCGGGTGATTTGTATGAAAGTTTTTTTGATAATTATAATTATTCAACAGGTATCGTAAAAGAAGATCGTGATATTGCCTTTTTGGCTTATGTTAATGTAAAAAAATGGACAACAGTGAGACTGCCTGAAAATATTATTACCTTTACTCAACTTGAAAATGCATTACCTGAATTAGCTAAGAGTAATGGTCTTAACTCAACTGCACCATTTCCATTTATTTTACATGCAAAAATAGATGGCTTGAGGTGGTTTATTGTTGATGGAATGGGAAATGGTAAACCGAATTACCTTTCAAGTTTTCTAAGGTCTCGATATATAGGTGGATTAGATAATATAGAAATTGAAGGAATAGGTTTCTACTCAGACAAGCATAAAGGAATTATGTCAGCTCCAAATAGTAATATACATATTCATTTTCGCACTATTTCAAAGCCATTATTTGTTGGTCATATCGATGATGAAATGTTTTTGGCTAAAGGTGCAATACTTCAATTTCCTTCGATTGATTAGTATTCTTTTTAGAGTGTAAAGGTTATAAGTATTTTATTATTTTGATATTAAATCAGGCTAATGGGGATATCTCATTGATTTAGTTTTTTGGATTCTATCATTATTTTAAAAATAAAAAAATTCTATACTTGATCAGGTATATGTAATTCATGAGGTTCAGAAAAGTAATAACCTTGAGAATAATCAATATTTAAAGATTTTACTTTTTTATGTAGTCGAACCTGAATAAATCATAGCACTTTGATTTGTAAGGATATATTCTTTCATTACAGGTGCTAAAATTGCAAGTTTTTGATATAATATAGGC
>JAPHSW010000062.1 GCA_026196615.1 Gammaproteobacteria bacterium
ATTAATATTATTTATAATTTTTAATTCAGTTACTCCCTTTACATTTCTGGCCAAAGCAACAAATTTTTCAGCATTTATAAGACCAAAACCATAATTGGGGTTAAAATAATTTCCAGCACCATTCGTTTGCCACCCCCCTTGACTACTCTCTGAGTTATCATTTCGATCAATAACAGTACTACTTTTAACCAATAGATGTTTGGCCATTCTTGTATTTAACTGCGGATTAACCTGCTTTGCCAATGCCAGAATTCCAGATACTATTGGTGCAGAAGCTGATGTTCCCGAAAAAAACCGAGTGTACTTATTATTATCAAAATCATTTTCCTGTAGGGAAATAACTGCATGCTGAGAACGTTCTAATTTTGTGGTCGTATTGTGGGGTATTGAGTAGTCAGGAATTCCTTCTATTTTTGTCCCCGCAGGTGCTGAAATAAAAACATTAGAACCAAAACTACTATATGAAGCGAACTTGTCATAATAATCAGAGGCTGCAACTGTAATCACTTCAGGTCGATTTAAATAAAAACTTTTGTTGGCATCTTCCATAACAAAAGAACGATCATTACTCGCTGATTGAACATGTATTGTCCCTGCTTTGGTTGATTTTTCAATAGCATATACAATTGATTTATATAAATTATAAGGAGTAGCAACGCCAAAACTACCATTTTTGATATGAATTCTATTTTGTAAACTAGTTTTTCTATCACTCGCATATAACATCGCATCTGCGAAACCTGATTCACGCATGCTTCGCATATCTATTTTAAAATTTTGAATATAACCAGAATTTATATTTTCGGGTGGTAAAACTCTTAATGATGAAAATTTTGAATGGGGCGCTACACCTACAACGCCAAGATTATTAACAGAAGCTGAAGCAAGTCCTACAACTTGAGTACCATGGTGTTCTAAATTACTTTCTGATGACGGATCATCATCACCACAGCTTAAAATATCATGCTCAGCATCATAATAAGTGAGATAACGACATGAAAAGTCATAACTTGACTCAGTTTTATAATTGCCTCTTAAATCTTCATGTTCATAATCAATTCCAGAATCCAGAATACCAACAACCACTCCTTTTCCACCAATACCCTGTTTCCAAACTTCCGGAACATTTGTGCGCTCAAGATGCCACTGCCCATACCAATCTTGTCTTGAATTAGGGAAATAGAATGGGTCTGATATTGTTATCGGTTCAGGCGGCAATAAATCATTGTGAGGTACAAAAAAAACTATCTTGTCCTGGAATACACCATCAATAAATTTTTTCTCTCGTAATTCGGGTAGTATTTTTTGTATGTGGTCGTTATTTTGTGCAAAAAAAACATAAGCATTAGGTGTTTTTAACGCGTATTTATTTTTTAATCCCCATTCACCAGAAAATTTATCAAGGTCAATTTTTTCATTAAAAAAAATAAAAATATCATTGAGCACTTTTGACTTGTTTTCAATTTTATCTATATTTTGTATATTTGAAAGAATAGGTTTAAAAACCGTCTGTACTGCATATAGATTTTGAATACAGATAATTAGAAAAAAAATAAGAATGCTAAAAATTAACTTTTGGTTATTCATGATACATCACTCAGTTAAATATAGTTTACTAAGAAATTAACGTTAACAAAAGTTTAGCATAGAGATTGAAAAATTATAAAGTTAAATCATTTTATTATAAATTTTTGTAAGAAAAAGTCAGACAATTATGACATTTTATATAATTTTTTATGATGATATATCTATATATAAACAAAATATTACTACAGTCTAAAAGAAACGGATATATACGAAATTTGTTTCCATAGCGCTTAAAATTCGTGAAATCACCATTAATCAAGCAAAGATTTTATCATTCAAAGAGATGGTTTAATAGTTTTCATCAGTTTACCAAATTTAAATGCATGATACTCTTCATAAACCTCACTTATTTGAGGTATATTGGCTAAGCAGTTTCAAAAGCATACTCCCAAAAAAATCATTATTTCTCCAGAAAAAACTCAGACATGGTTGTGGATATGACTACTACAGAAAATAAGATTCTACTTATAATGGCTGAAGCAAGGCATAGATCTGTTAAAACTAGATAGGTGGAAAATGAATAATGTATGATTGATATTAGACAGGTGTTCACAATTAATGACATTAACACCAATGTATTTCTTAAAATATAGGTATAACCTAAGTCGTTGCTTGTTCATAAAAGAAATATAAAGGTATAGACAAGAATCTTCCCTTCGCTTGAAATTCTCTCAGGAAAAGACTCTTTTCTGTGTTATACCAATAAAACATTAGAGAAGTTATAGGCTATAACTAAGTCCAGGGGTAACTCGGATACCATTATCAGCACCAGTTATTGATCGATCACTACTCTCTGAATCGGGAGTTGACATATCCATTTTGTCACAAGCAGAAAGTCCAATAACAAAAATTGATGCCAATAAAATACTAATTAATTTATTCATATCTATTCCTTTTAATACAAAAAAGTAAATGCAATATAAAATGTGTTACTTAGTTATATATTAGAGAGAACAATTATTTTAAAAAATTAATCTAATAAAAAACCAAGTAACAGATTTTTGATAAAAATTTATTTTTTATAGTCAGTTAGAGCTGCAAGCTCTTTTTCACCAAGATATCCATCTTTATTTAAATCAAGCAAATCCCATTGTTGAGTCACTGTTTTAGAAACTGATGCTTCTTCTTTACTGATAAGTCCATCCTTATTTGCATCAAGTGCTGAAAAATCAGATGCAGAAGCAAAAGCAGAACTAGCAACAAAAACACAACAAGCAGTAAACAATATTTTATTTATCATTTTAATATTCCTTATATCATTATTAAATAAAAATTAAGTAAAACCTGAAATTCAATTTTCAGATGGATTCTTATATAGCAAGTCATATGCCAATTTTAATAATTCACCTAACCATAAGGAGAATAGGAATTTCCCCTTGTTATTTCACATCTAAAGTGTCGCCAATAGGAGACATAATATTTTTTTAAGTGAATATATTTTTATAATTAAACGAAATGTGAAGAATATTATTTAAAAAATTTATTAAGTCTTTAATAAATTTTTCAATAATATCAATACATCTATATTCTTCAGAGTATATTTCAAAGTTTATAGTGCTCCAATAAGAACACTTTCATGAAAGAGAATAACTGTCACCCATTTGAGACAAAATAAATATTAAAGAATATTTAATGAATTTTAACCCATATCACATATTTAATTTTTAATAGTGATAGTATTACTTTTCTTTAGATGTTTTTTCTTGAATAACAAGTTGATATACAGGGATGTTCAATCATTGTGTCAAACCCAAGAATAGGAAACGTTTCAAGGTTTATTCAAATGCGAACAGGGAGACCTTTTCGTCAAAATTCTCTCTATAAGCTATCTTTGACAAGCCTTGTTATTATTACTTTACCACTCGTTATTGCATTTATTTATGCTCTGGTAGCCATTACCCAGTACACAACTTTAACTCAACAAACACTAATTAATACAATTATAGTAACTGATAGCAACAGGATTATTTTAGAACGATTAGTGTCAATGGAAAGAAATATCAGGCAGTACCAGATATTAAAAGAACCTGAATTGTTGAAAGGATTTCAAGATCATCATCAAACATTTATTGATACTGCCAGAAATATGAAATTAGAAGGTGTAAAATCTCAATTACAAACAACTATGAACACATTGCTAAAAAATGAGAATAAACTTTATTTATTGATCGTAAAAAAAATCACCTCTGATCAACAGGAACTGACAAAAGATGATCTTAATAACTATGCCGACCTAACTCTTGAAGCTCGAAAATTAGTTAACAAAGGTGGTATTCAGCTAAGACAGGAAGCTAAAGCTCTTTCATCTGAAGCAAACCAGGTTCAACAAAATCTTATCTACAGTATATTTTTTGCTATTCCTTTAGCTCTAACGCTTGCTTTAATTTTTTCATCATTACTCACAAAGCCCATTAAGCACATTGGTTATGCAATAAGAGAAATTGGTAAAGGAGATTTCAATCAACCGATTGAGATTCATGGTCCAAAAGATCTGGAGGAGCTAGGAAAACATCTTGAATGGCTTAGAAACAGATTAAATCAACTTGAAGACGATAAACAAAACTTTATAAAAAACATTTCTCATGAGTTAAAAACACCACTTGCGACACTAAAGGAAGGTTCCAGTATTTTGCAAGATGAAATAGTTGGTGAATTAAATCAGGAACAGCAAGAAATTCTTCAGCTAATGCGATTAGGATGTATACAACTCAATAGTTTGATTGAAAACTTACTCGAATATCAAAAGGCAATATCAATACAGACCGAACTCAATTGTTCCACATTTGATTTAGACCTTTTAATTAAGCGAATCATTGAAGAATACCGTTTAATCATTAATATTAAAAAAATTAAAACAAAAGAATTTCTAATCCCTTTTAAGATACATGCTGATCGCGACAAAGTTAGAGTCATTATTAGTAATTTATTATCTAACGCATTAAAGTTTGGAGTAGCTAATAGTGAGTTAGGTATTTCAATAAGAAAACTAGGAATTAATATTTACGTTTTAGTTGAAGATCAAGGTAAAGGAATCTCAGTAGAAGATAAAAAGTTTATTTTTAATGAGTTTTATCAGGAGAAATCATCTGAATCCTGGCCCGTTCGTGGCTCAGGTCTAGGACTAAAATTAATTAAGGATTATATCAAGATTCATCATGGAGATATCAAACTTCTTAAACCCAATAAACGATATTCGGGTGCAAGATTTTTGATCCGATTACCCATTAATCAACATACACAGCAAGGAATAATGGAATGATACTTAAAATCATTTTCTTATTAATAGTTTCTACTATTATTGGCTGCAAATCAATTATTCATCAAGAAAACCCAGTCATTCAGGATATCAGTCGATTATCATGTTCTATTTCAGAATTAGATAAGTTCATGGCATTTAGTAATAGTTTTTCCTCCCTTCCAGATAAGGAAAAAAAAATTGAATGTGATCAACTCAGATTTAATTACAGTGTATTAAATGACTGGAGCTCAGGCTGGGCTTTGGCCTATGCTATAAATGAGTATCCAGGTTGTGGAAAAATTGATGATGGAATAAAGATTCTAAAAAAAATACACAATATCAAAATGAATAGTAAACAAATTGAATGGCTAATTAACTATCAAATAACACTTTTAACACAACGTAAAACAATTGGAATACTTAAAAATCAAAAGCATCAATTAAAACAGGAGTTAAAAATATCTAACGAAGAACTGTCCAATTGTCAGAATGAAAAAAAAAGTATGGTATTAAAAATACAAGAATTAAAAAGTATTGAAACGAGTATCAATCAACGATTAGAAGAAAAATAAAATGACTACAGACAAGAAACAACTTGTACATAGAATTCTTCTCGTTGATGATGATGAAAGTTTACTAAAATTACTCACATTACGCCTTAAAACAGAAGGTTATGAGGTAGAGACAACACTTAGTAGTGAAGAGGCCATTACACGACTAGCTCTATTTCAACCTCATCTTGTCGTCACAGATTTGCGTATGGGTGAAATGGATGGCATGCAATTATGTGATAAAATACAAGAAAAATATCAAACATTGCCCATTATCATTCTTACTGCACACGGTACCATTAAAGAAGCAGTTGCTGCCACTCGACAAGGTGTTTTTGGATTTTTATCTAAACCTTTTGACAGTAAGGAGTTATTAGAACAGATAAAAAAAGCTCTAAAAATGAAAGGTGCTTATCAATATGACCAGCACAAAGAAATTAACGAAGAATGGCGAGCCAATATCATCACCCGAAGTCCATTAATGAATGATCTTTTACGTGATCTCAGTAGTCTTGCACAGGGTGATGCCAGTATTTTTATTCATGGTGAAAGTGGAACAGGTAAAGAGTTAATTGCACAGGCAGTACATGATGCAAGCCCAAGAAAAAATCAGTCCTTTGTTGCAGTTAATTGTAGCGCAATTCCCGAAGACTTATTGGAATCTGAACTATTTGGACACCGTAAGGGAGCATTTACCGGTGCATTAGAGGATCGTAAAGGCTTATTTCAAATTGCTGATAAAGGCACTCTTTTTCTGGATGAAATTGGTGATATGTCACCTGCATTTCAGGTAAAACTTTTACGTGCATTACAGGAACAACAGATCAGACCCGTTGGTTCAAATAAAATTATCCCTGTCGATGTCAGAATTGTAACAGCAAGTCATAGAGATCTGGAGAAATTGGTTGCCAATGAAAATTTTCGGATGGATCTGTATTATAGGATCAATGTTGTTACTTTAAAGTTACCCAAATTGTCTGATAGACGTGAAGATATTCCATTACTGGTCAATCATTTTATTAACAGCCCTAATCCTAACTATAGTGGCAAGGTGAAAGGATTTTCTAATGATGCAATGGAAATGCTGATTAGTTATGATTGGCCAGGGAATGTCAGACATTTAAAAAATGTCATTGAGCATGTTTCTGCTTTCTCAACAACACCGATTATCCCCGTCAAGTTAGTTGAAAAAGCCCTACGTGAAAAACCTGCAGGCATCCATAGTTTTAAAGAAGCCAAACAAGATTTTGAAAGACAATATTTGACTCAATTACTGCATATGGTTAATGGTAATGTAACACAGGCAGCACGTCTGGCTAAAAGAAATCGAACTGAATTTTACAAACTGCTCAAACGCCATTTAATTGAACCATCCCATTTTAAAAAAAAATCATGATATGCTTTATCATTTAATCACTAGCCAGAAAATATTCGTTTAAACTGATCTATTTTCTCATTCATAGAAGTGGTTTTAATGGTTTCAATAAGTTCATCCAGTTTAAATGCATGGTGTTTCTCATAAACCACGCCCATCTGTGGCATATCAGCTAAACCAGTTTCACGAGCATGTTCAACAAAACCTTTATTTCTCCAGAAAAAGCCACCTGGCATAGTTGTAGGAATGACAACAACATAAAATAAGGCTCTACCTATAATGGCTGAAACAAGACATAAACCACTTAAAACTAAATAGGCTGAAAGTGATTGATGTTCTGTTAATAACAGACTGATACTCATAATTAAAGACAATATAAGCAATGCATTTCTTAAAATATAAGCATAACCATAAGTTGTTGTTTGCTCATAAAAAGAAGCAGCTCCCTCACTTTTTGCCGATTTAAGACTTTGGCGATGAGCCCATAAACCAGCTATTTCAAGAACCAATCCAGTGCTAACTGCAATTAATAAAAGATTATTCAATATTGAAGGCATCACCCCCATAACACTATTCAATACGGCAACAAAAAGAGAGCCTAGAACCAATCCAGTCGCAATAAATGAAGTAGCTGTATTAATATGGTTCCAAAATGGACGAGCTTCTATTCGATAGAGCTTATACATAAAATAACCACCAAAAATTAAACCCACAAGAGCAATAAGACCTGCAATAAACTGTATTGCACTAAAAAAAGAGTTTTCAAAAAAAGCACTGAGTGTGAATAAAACCAGTCCTGCAAAAAATAAGCTGACGCCAGCAATTTCTCGGCTAACAGGAGAATGTCGTAGGTTATAAAAACCTCGATAAAAACGCTGAGGCTTACCCAGATGCATATTTAATTTATAAAGACCAGTGGTGATTAAGCCAAGCAATAAAACTAAACCTGGTAAATAGGCTGAACTGGATGACAAATAATTTAAACTCAATGTATCACCAAAAAAAGAGCCCAGGAATAACCAGATAAATGCACCCATAACTAATTGAGCACTTATTGTAAAAGCAATATGTGCATTTTCATGAGATGTGAGTAATTTTTTCAAATTCCATTCACGTTTAAAACCTTGTTTGGGATCAAGCTCTGGTACAAAAGAACTTTCTTCATATGTTTTTGAATTACAAGAATCTAAAGGTTCATCACTACGGTGATATTTAATGGCCGTTTGATCCACTCGTGTCATTTCTCTTTGAGTGGTACGAGTTTGTTGAAAACGAATATTTGGGTGAGTAATGTCTGTTCTTGGAAATCCTGGAATATCCACTTTAGCCTGACTTCTATTTTCAGGAATATCTTCGATGACACCAAAATCCAGAGCATTACCTAAACATGCTGACGTGCAAGCAGGCTTTAATCCCACTTCCAGACGATCAACACACATATTACACTTAGTGACTTGTCCTTTCTCAGGATCGAGCTGAGGGGCATTATAAGGACAAACCCAGGTACAGTAGCCACAACCAAAACAAATATCTGGATCTTGTAACACCGCACCATACTCTGCAAATTTTGTATAAGCACGAGTCGGGCAACCTTTGAGACAGACCGGATCATCACAATGATTACAGGCCATTGAAATATTCAAACGTTGATAGGCAGGATAAGTCCCCCCTTCTACAAAGCCCACTGAACGGAAGGCAATATGTGCTGGATTGTCATTTTTTTCACTACAGGCCGCTTCACAGGCATGACAGGCTATACAATTATCTGCATTAAAGTAAAAACCATGTTGCTTATAACGGTCAGGATTATCACCGACTTCACCCTCCTCATTGATATTGAGAGATTGATCGCGTAAAGGGTTATCACTTTGAACCGTTTCTATGGATGTACCATAACAATTGGTTGTGTCATTCTCAGCAAGTGCCTCTCTATTTCTAAGTATGGCATAGTCAGGTTCATTATCTCTTCGTGCAAACATTTTTTTTATTCCATCATCTATAAGCGATTGTTTAAAATAACTTATGTTTCAAAGTAACTTATAATTTATAAAGCTTAGAAATTTCTCATTTCTTTACTTAATAAAGCCGCTGCTTTCTGATCATCCAGACATTCTATGCGTATTGCTGATTGTTTATAGGCTGGTTGTCTTGAATGTGGGTCAAGCAGCCCCAGTGTTAAACGATTAGCACAATCATGAAAGTGAAAAGGTAAAAACACCATATTTTTAGGGACACGATGTGTTGGTGTTGCCATAACTACCGCATCTGAGCGTCTTGAAACAAGACGAACATAGTCACCTCGTTTTATACCAAGTTCAAAGGCTAAATCCGGATTAATTTCAATAAAGGGAATAGGACTGTATTTATTATTATTACCAATTTTCCCTGTCTTAGTCCTTCCATGCCAATGTTCAATCAAGCGTCCAGTATTCAGCCAAATCGGAAATTTTTCATCAGGAACTTCATTATTATCTATAAACGGTAATGGAATTAATTTCGCTTTACCATCTGCATATCTAAATGTAGTTGGTTCTGTATATAAACGTTTCTCGCCTGATGGGGGCGCTTCACCTGCAGCAACTTGTTGTTCGGTATAAGGCCATTGAATGCCTCTATTTTTTTCTAATAATTCATGATTCATACCAGAAATATCCGCCAATCGCCCTTTAGAAAGAGTCCCCATTTCCAGAAAAATATCAGCTGCTTTATCAGGGAAATTCACTTTCCCCTTGCCTTCATCTTTAGAGTTAAAACGCTTAGCCATTTGATTAAAAATCCATAAATCAGGCTTTGCTTCTCCTGGAGGTTGAATAATGGCATTAATTAAGTTAATACGTCGCTCTGTATTGGTCATCACCCCTTCTTTTTCTGCCCAGGTGCCGGCCGGCAAATAAACATGAGCATATTGATTACTTTCAGAATCTTCATAACAATCCTGAACCACACAAAACTCCAGTTTTTGCATGGCTCTTCTCACCCGCTCAGAGTTAGGTAAAGAGCTTAAGGGATTGGTTGCAATTAACCATAAACCTTTAATATGCCCCGCTTCAATAGCATGATAAATATCTGTTTGAAACATACCTCGTTTCTTAGGTAAGAATTCTTCATCAATATTCCAGAATTCGGCAATATCTTTTCTATCTTGCTCATTTTCCAACAAACGATGATTCGGCAAACCAGAGCAGGATGACCATTCTCTGGTGCCCATTGCATTACACTGTCCAGTAATGGATAAACTGGTCCCCCCCGGTTTACCAATATTACCTGTAATTAAGGCAAGATTATTAATCCCAACAACACCATCTGAGCCATGAGTTGATTGATTAATACCCATAGTCCAAATGGACATGGCAGCACCTGCACCCGCATAAAGTCGTGCAACACTACGTATCGTGTCTTCATCAATACCACAAATTTTTGAAGCCGTGATGGGATCATATTTTTCAACTTCAGCCATTAACTCATCAAGACCATTGGTATTTGCTTTGATGTAATCATTGTCCTGAAGATTTTCTTTAAAAATGACATGCATTAATGCATTTTGTAATACCACATCAGTACCCGGTGTAATGGGTAAATGTATGTCTGCATTTTGAGCCAGCATGGTGACGCGAGGGTCAACAACAATCAATGGAAACTTTCGTTTTTCCTGGGCTTCTTTAAAACGCCAATAAATAATTGGATGTTGTTCAGGAAGATTTGATCCCCAGGCAATTAAACAATCCGTATATTCAAAATCTTCATAACAACCTGGAGGACCATCTGAACCAAAAGAACGTTTATAACCCGAAACCGCTGAGGCCATACACAAAGTCGTATTACCATCATAGTTATTCGTACCAATTAAGCCACGGGTTAATTTACCTAAGGTGTAAAATTCTTCCGTCAACATTTGTCCGGTAGAAATAACAGCAAAGGAATCTCTTCCATATTTATCTTGAACCGTCTTTATGCCATCATGAACTCGATCTAAGGCGGTATCCCAAGATATTTTTTCCCAGGACTGATGCCAATTATCACGCTGTAATGGTGCTAAGCCACGGCCTGAAGAAGTAAATAACTCATGTTCAAAAATACCTTTTAAACACAGTTTTCCTCGATTCACATCGGCATCTGCAACCCCTCTTGAAGAAACAGCTTTACCTTGTTCATCAAAGCCAACTTCAATAGAACATCCAGTTGAACAATAACCACAAGTGGCATACTTCCACTCAATGACTTTTTTGTCAGCAATCTTAATTGGATTTTTTTTACTACGACCGAACAGCATTTTTTAGTCCTTGATAGCTTTCATTATGAAATTTTGTATTTATTAGGATAATCTATAAACAAACACTGAGTATATGAATCCAGAATGTCATATTTTGTGATTTGACGAAGTCCGAACAAAATAAGACATTCTGGATTCATATACGGATTGAACATAAAATCATTTACTCTTTGAGAATACTCTTAAGTGATGAAGAACATAGATTTAAGCTAAGTCAATCGAAACCAATCCATCTTCAACTTTGGCCATGAACACATTAGTACAACCTTCATCAGGCCCTAAAGCTTCTCCTGATTCCAGACTAATCGTCCAGTTATGTAATGGGCAAGTCACTTTCTTACCATGAACAATCCCCTGTGAAAGCTGACCTTGTTTATGTGGGCATGCATCTTTAACCGCAAAGACTTCATCATTCACAGTACGAAACACAGCAATATTAAAATCGTTTGTTTTAACAACACGAGAACCCTGTTGTGGTATCTCTTCCAATTGACCAACTTCTATCCAATTTGACATTTTGATATCCTAAAAATTTATTGTTGGGGGAGTTTCAGATTCCCCCCCAAATCTCTCTTTCTAAAAAAGAAATTTAATTATGAAACAACTTTTATTGAAGCATATTCATGTGATGCGACACCATTTGATGCACGCTCTTTCCAGGGATCAACCTGAGAAATTTTCTGTGCTTCAAGGAAACGTTCGTTATAATATTTTCGCTTGGCTTCATCGTTAACAATTGTTTCTTCAATTCGACTTAAACCAACACGTTCAACCCAGGGTGCCGTTCTTTCAAGATAATGAGCATCTTCACGATAAAACTGGATAAAGGCACCACAATATTCCATCACTTCTTCTTCCGTTTTAACATTACAAAGAAGATCGGTAGCTCTTACCTTAATACCACCGTTACCACCAATATGTAATTCATAACCCGAATCAACACAGACGACACCAAAATCTTTAATCGTTGCTTCAGCACAGTTTCTTGGACAACCAGAAACCGCCAGTTTAAATTTATGCGGCATCCATGAAGCCCAGGTTAATTCTTCTAGTTTAATACCTAAAGAAGTTGAATCCTGAGTACCAAAACGACACCATTGTTTTCCAACACAGGTTTTAACAGTACGCATCGCTTTACCATAGGCGTGACCTGAAACCATTCCAGCATCGTTTAGGTCTTTCCAAATTTCTGGTAGTACTTCTTTCTCAACACCATATAAACCAATACGCTGCCCACCAGTTAAATGAACGTCTTTAATTTCATATTTTTCAGCGACATTAGCAATTGCACGCAATTCATCCGGAGTGGTCATACCGCCCCACATTCTAGGGATCACCGAATATTTTCCGTCTTTTTGTATGTTTGCATGAGCTCTTTCATTAATAAAACGAGATTGAGGATCATCCTGAGCTTCATTGTGCCACGCACTTTGTACATAGTAATTTAGAGACATACGACAAGCTGGACAACCATCTTCAGTTTTCCAGTTCATACTACGGCGTACATCATTAATTGAGGTTAATTTGCGTGTTCTAATCGCTTCACGCACTTCTTCGTGTGAATGATCGGTACATTTACACATTGGTTTTGCTTCAGGTGTTTCATAATCGCTTCCTAAAGTGGATTCAAGAATTTGCTCAACCAAGCCAGTACAAGAACCACAAGAAGCGGAAGCTTTAGTATGTGAGCGAACTTCATCTAAAGTAAATAAACCTTCTGTGGTAATTGCCTGAAGGATATCCCCCTTGCAAACCCCATTACAACCACAAATTTCCGTGTCATCAGACATTTCAAGAATGTGATCACCACCATGCCCTGAATCACCAAGATGTGACTCACCAAAGAGCAGCTTGTCACGCATATCAGAAATATCCTGACCTGAACGCATTAACTGAAAATACCAGGCCCCCTCTTTTGTATCACCGTATAATACAGCGCCAATCAATTTATTATTTCTTAAAACTAACTTTTTGTATAATCCACTGGTAGCATCCTGCATCACCATTTCTTCAGTCTCTTCATCACCGGTGAAATCACCAGCTGAAAACAAATCAATACCTGTCACTTTTAATTTTGTTGACGTCACTGAACCTTCATATAAACCGATACCCATTTGAGCCAGGTGGTTGGCACAGACCTTTGCCATTTCAAATAATGGTGCAACTAAACCATAAGTATCACCACGATGTTGAACACACTCCCCAACTGAATAAATTTTTGGATCATAAGTCTGCATTGTGTCATTAACCACAATACCGCGTTCACAATGTAAACCCGCTTTCTGAGCCAGCTCCATATTGGGTCGAATACCCACAGCCATGACCACTAAATCAGTTTTGATAGATGTACCATCAGCAAACTTGATTCCATCCACTCGACCATTGCCTGTTATTTCTGCAGTCTGTGCTTCCATACGGAAGTCCATTCCCTTATCTTCCAGAGAATTTTTAAGCATTTTTCCGGACACCGTATCCATTTGGCGTTCCATCAACGTATCAACAAGGTGAACTACAGTAACTTTCATTCCGTGTTGCATCATGCCATTAGCAGCTTCCAAACCTAGCAGGCCACCACCAATAATTGTTGCATGTTTATAATTTTTTGTGGCATCCAGCATGGTATCCACATCTTTGATATCACGAAAGGCAATTACACCTTCTTTATCATGCCCAGGAACTGGAATAATAAAGGGTTTAGATCCTGTTGCAATTAATAGACGATCATATTCTTCAACAGTACCATCTTCAGAAGTAACAGTACGTGCAATGCGATTAATTTCGTTAATTCGTTTGCCATCACCGGCATGTAGTTTGATATTATTTTCTTCATACCATGGCATGGTATTGAGCATAATATCATCAATGGTTTTATCACCAGCCAGAACAGGAGAGAGTAAAATACGATTATAGTTACCATAAGGTTCATCACCAAAAACTGTAACGTCATACATATCAGGTGCTATTTTTATTAGCTCTTCAATAGTACGCATACCTGCCATACCATTTCCTATCATGACTAACTTTTCTTTCATTCTGTGCTCCATTCTCTCTGCGTGAGGACTTTCAAATAATTTATTATTCTTTGTATTAGCAGAAATCATGCCACTCCAATAATAATTTTTTCTCATTATTATTCATAGACTTAAAGGTAATTAAAACATTAGGGTATTAGAAAAAAGGTATTGCACCAGAAAGATGCACAATTTTAGTGCGTTTGACTAGATTAGAGCAAAGGGATAGATAACATTTTGGTGCAGTGCTTTAAAAAGCATATAAAAAAACAGAAACTTGTTAGTTTAAAAAAGATTACCTGGAAACAACCTCAAATTCAGAATTCACAACGGTATAAAATAATTCTTCAAGTGTATCATTTTCAGAAAAATCAACACTTAAACCATCAAAGTATTCATCAATTAAATTTGAAAGCTCTCTTTGTTTTGCTGAATCCATGCCTAAATCTTTTGTAAGTGAAAGTGTTCGCTCCAAATCATCCAGATCGATTTCAAATACCTCAGCAATAAGTGCATTGAGACTCATCGTCATAAGCACCTTTACAGAATCTAATTCATCATGCCCTGCTTTTATACACATAACTTTCTCTTTATAATTGCTCATAAAATTTGATTCGTTTAACTTGGCTTGTCATTATTTTTGTTTTAATGCTCCACGGGTCAGCATCATGCCAAATGACGCGGCTTTTTTCTTGTCCAGTTTTAAACAAATATAGCCAGCATCACAGCGTACAATATGGCAGGGATATTCTGGAGAAAGTTGACCATCAAGAAGCTTAATTTGCAGCATAGCAACTTGTTCAGAAGTTCGAATAATAGTGCTATCCAAAGTATCTGACGTTGCAATTCTTAAGCCGCCCAGACTAATATCTTCCGTCGTGCCATAAATGATCTGACCATCTGCTAATCTGAGTTGTATTTGTTTATTCAGTTCAATTCGCTGACAAACTCGTTTATCCAGAGATTCTGAAGACTCAGGTGAAGATAATATGCTATTGACCATCTATAAATCCTTGACTGTGAATTATTTTTTAATAGTTTAGCAGAAATAATGTTTATTGCTTACTTATCTCATTGTTTATTCTATAATTTATTTATATAGACAAATCAATTTAAGGAATTTTATGCCTTTTACCCCAGTTCATATGGGTCCAGGAATCTTAATCAAGGCCATTTTACAGGGCAGTTTCAGCTTGATGGTCTTTGGCTGGTCACAGATTGTGATGGATATTCAGCCTTTAATTGTTATTTTAACAGGCTCGGGACATTTACATGGTTTCTCACATACCTATGTTGGTGCAACACTTTTAGCTATTTTTTCTGCCTTGTCTGGAAAATATTTATCCGAATTAGGTCTTAAAATTTTAGGCATTGCAAAAGACAAACCCATAAAAATTGTCTGGCTGGTTGCGTTTATAAGTGCCTTCATTGGTACTTATAGCCATGTTTTACTTGACAGTATTATGCACATGGATGTTGAACCGTTTTATCCTCTCGATACGATGAATCCTTTTCAAGGGTTCATTTCAATTGAAGCCTTGCATAAGTGGTGCTTATATAGTGGTTTAGTAGGTGCGGTAATTTACTATTTGATCAACTGGGTCATGCAATTACAATCCTCAAAAATACATTTTAAAAAATAAATTAAAAATAAATGGAATATTTTTTTATTTCACCTGTTTACTAGATGTAACGTTCAATTAAACAGGAAGAAAAAATGAAAAATAAATTTATCCCTCTTATCTCTGCTGCTTTTTTATTAATCAATAGTAATGTGTTTGCAGACAAACTGACTCAATCAAAAATTCACTTCAATAGTATTGCTTCAGGTGATATTAATAAACTTATGGGCCAATACAATCAAAATGCGCGATTAGATTGGATTGGCGGTCCACTTGACGGCAGTTATTCCGGTAATGATGAGCTTCGCACAGTTTGGAAAAAATTCACCAAGGCACTGGGTCCAATGAAAACAAGTGTAAGTAATATCAAAGAAAATTCAAATCCAAAAGGATCAACTGTCACTGCTGACGTATTATTTAAGGGTAAGAAAACCATTCCAGTTCGTTATACATTATTGTATAGAGACAATGAAATTGTAAATGAAATTTGGCAAATCAGCCCTGCTATAGCTAAACAATATTAAGGATAATATAATGCAAATAATCAATTGCCTCACTCTGGCAGCCAGTTTTACCTTATTCAGCATGACTTCATTTGCTGGTGAAGTAAAACCTGCCCCTAATGGACTTCAATTACCTGAAAATTATAAAGATTGGAAAGTGATTTCTCAATCACATCGAATCGATAACAATACATTACGAATTATCATTGGTAATGACAATGCCATTGAAGCCAGTCGCAAAGGGCAAACAAGTCCCTGGCCAAATGGTGCAATTTTGGGTAAATTAGTTTGGAAACAAAAAAATGATGAGCATTGGGCTAATGCCATCGTTCCAGACACATTTATTCATGCTGAGTTTATGTTCAAAGACAGTAAAAAATATGCATCCACTGGTGGTTGGGGATATGCTCGCTGGTTAGGCCTGAAGCAAAAGCCCTATGGCAAAAA
>JAPHSW010000268.1 GCA_026196615.1 Gammaproteobacteria bacterium
ACACATTATACTCTTCCGGTGTGCCTTTGCCCTGAGTTTCTAAAGTAATAAGACCACGGTCATTGTATTCGTAGTAGGTGATATGGTCATTGTAGTCAGTCACCTCTTTTACTCGTCCATTACCAGGATAATAGCTATACGTTTTTTGTTTGGTCACCACTTGATGGCCATCATTGTAGGTATATTCAATGGTTTTGGGTTTGCGTAAGCCATAATGAGTTTCAAAGGTGTAAGTTTTGACCCGACCCAGAGCATCGGTCACAGTGGTGGTTTCATCCGTGTTATAGGCTAATTCGACTTTTTCAGCACTATTGGCGTGTTCACTTAATGTAGCCAGTCCAGAAGTATTGTAAGCCCAGGTCGCATAGCGATTGCCATTTTCGTCCGTAATACCGGTGAGGTGGTTGGGGAAATTTGTGTCTTCATAGTGATAGATTTTTTGTGGATTATCGGTTAAATCACCGGGTGTACTATCAGGGTAGGTTACTGAAGTAAGATTATTTGTCACATCATCGTAGGCATAATGAATCTGAGTATTTTCAGGGGTTGTCAGAGTGATTAATCGATTGGATGCATCATAGGTGAATTGTAAATTATGACCATATGGATCGGTGACTTGTTCTAATAGTCCATTAGTATTATAAGTATATGTTGTCGTTTTACCATCACGAGTTGTTTCTGTCAGTAATTGGCCAATATTATTATAACTCTGGATGCTGTCATTGTTGGTTTTATATTCCCAGTTTGAACCTAACTGAGTCAGCGTTTCTGTAATATCTGCATCACTTTTCCAACTGCCGGCAACATAACTAAAGGTTAATATTTTTCCATCGTGTCGCTTGAGTTGCATTGCATGATTGATGGATAGTGATGTTAGGTATTGATGTGACCATTGATTTCCTAAAACAGATGCTGATTGATTAATACTATTATAATAACGAATAAAGTTTAAAGTTGTAGATGTGTAATCTGTTTCAATTTGGAATTTATTGCCTGTGGAGGCATCACAAGGATTACCATTTTCATTGTTGCAACTAAGCTGACCTGCTTGTTTTTGGGTTTCAGGGATTGGAACACATTGTCCAGATTCTTTGTCTAGTTGTACGTTAGGGCCACAAATACCTCTAGGAACATAATAAGAACGATTAACTGCGCCACAAATATGTGATACTGTGGGGTTTGTTGATGCGTATACACATACAACAATATCATTAACACTTGAAGGACTAATTGCGGCTAAATATATAGTTTTGCATAAAGTATAACCCGACCCTGGATGGACACAGTGATCTATATCTGCATGTGAGTTAGTGGTTAATAAGAAAAATAGAAAAAAAATTGAGATATATTTTTTTTTCATAAATATGGGCTCCCGTTCCTAATTTAATATCGCAATTAAACTACATTCTTTGTGTGGTGTTGATTAACAGACCTGTACTGTTATAGCTATAAATTTCAGTTCTGTTGGGATAAGTGCGTGTGACGGGCAATCTATAGGACGGGTGCCAGGTGGTGAACACATTATACTCTTCCGGTGTGCCTTTGCCCTGAGTTTCTAAAGTGATAAGACCACGGTTATTGTATTCGTAGTAGGTGATATGGCCATTGTAGTCAGTCACCTCTTTTACTCGTCCATTATCGGGATAGTAGGTATACGTTTTTTGCTTGGTTACCATCTGATGGCCATCATTGTAGGTATATTCAATAGTTTTAGGTTTGCGTAGACTAAAATGGGTTTCAAAAGTATATTTTTTTATACGCCCAAGGGAATCGGTGACGGTGGTGGTTTCATCAGTGTTGTAGGTTAACTCTATTTTTTCAGCACTATTAGTATGTTCACTTAATGTGGCTAGTCCATTCTCATCATAAGCCCAGGTGGCATAGCGAACATTATTTTCGTCAGTAATACCTGTGAGATGGTTTGGGAAATTCACCTTCTCATAATGGTAAATTTTACGGGGATTATCGGATAAATCATTTGGAGTATTATCAGGATAAATGACTGAAGTGAGATTGTTGGGTAGGTCATCATATGTATAATGAATCGCAGTATTTTCAGGGGTGGTCAGAATTATTAAACGGTTGGATGCGTCATAGGCAAAGCCTAATGTACGACCAAAAGGACCTGTGACTTGTTCCAGAAGATTATCGGCATTGTAAGTATAACTGGTGGTCTTACCTTCACGGGTTGTAGTTGTTAATAATTGCCCTGCATCATTATAAGTTTCAATACTGTCATTATTGGTTTTAAACTTCCAGTTAGACCCTAGTTGAGTTAGGGTGTTGGTAATATCTGCATCACTTATCCAACTTCCTGTATCATTACTAAATTCAAGAATTTTTCCGTCTGGACGATGGACTTGAATGGTATCACTAATGCTAAGGAAAGAAAGGAAGTTATGAGTCCATTGATTACTTAATGCTGAATTTTTTTTAATCAAACTATTGTAATGACGAATAAACTTTAAGTTCTTTGAATCGTAATCCACTTCAGTTTGAAATTTATTACCTGTGGCTGCATTACAGGGGTTACCATCCATAGTACCATCGCAACCGCCTGATTTTAAATGTGTTGATTGCACACAAGTGTAACCAACAGGCTTATCACCAACATTACAACCAGCATAGAAACCAGCTTCAGAAGCAGAGCTTCTTTCAGATGAAGTTTCATATCGTTTAGAACGATACATGCATACTTTAATGTCTGAACGTTGCCCAATAACGCCTTCATAATATACAGAAAAAACATAGGGGGTAATGTGCTTATCCATATAAGCAACACAGACTGAACCATAAGAAGGCAAGCCTTTAATTAAAGGATCTTGGCCACTTTTCCAATATGAATGAGATAAAGAAGAAATAGAGATTAAAATAAGAAATAATATTCTTTTCATAAATTAGGAGGTTCTCTGATTTAATTTAGTATTGCAACTAAACTACATTCTCAAGGTGATGTGTTTTATGTTATATCCAAGATATTTAAGTGATTTTATTTATAAGATATCCCTAATATAACATGATTTATTTTTTTTGTGTGTAGGGTGTATATTACAAAGAGGCGTAGTTTCTACGCCTCTTTGTAATAAAAGAATCATTTAAAGCAAGGCTGGTTGAATAAGTGAACTGTATTTTTTTGTGATGATAAATAGAACTTAATGATTGAAGTTAAATGCTTTTTTATGGTGTTTGAAGTTATAGTTGATATAAATAATGATGGTATTATTATGAGAAAGAACTGATACTAATTTATTGCTAAAAAATAATTGTATTGGTTTTATTGTGAGCTTCATCACATTTTCAATTTAATGAATGATTGTTTATCTAGTTATGTTTTGAGTTTAGTTTTAGACAGTATTATTGAACCCATTGAATAATTAACTTCTTTAATTGTTTTATTTTATGTGCAGAAATAATATTAAGTTCATAATCATCTGCTCTGCGTCTATTGGAATTGGTTAGGGTGTGATAGCTTATAAGCATTGCTTTTGATTGAGTACTGCCATAATTTTTTAAAGTGTCAAGTTTGTACAAGGTGTTGTTGCCTGTTGATTGACCGGAATATTTCTTTGTTTTACATTCTATGAGATAAAATCGATTATTCGCCATAAAGGCGACATCTAATTCATTGCGGCTGCCACAGGGCAGCTCTATCTCCAGACCAATAACAATGTCCTGAATCAAAAGTTGTTCTTTTAAATCTCGTAACTGTAAAAAGACATATTCTTCCAACCAGCCACCATTGCAGAAAAATCTAACTTTTTCATTTTTAAAATTCAGGGTTTTACCATTCAATTCTATGATGTGTAAATCAACAAATAAATTAACTAAATTTATAAATTTTTGATCTTTAACGTCACTGTGCTTAAGTGTCACTTGATAGCTTTTATTTGTTTGAGCGGCATAGTAATTAAATTTACCTAAAGGTTTTTTGTACTCATCAACATTTTGAATTAGTTCTTCACAAATTTTTTGATGTGCTGAAGACACATTGATTTCAGGTTGATGATTTTTTTTAACTTTAATTCCATAGGCTAAAAGATAATCATTAATTTTTAAACGGTCTTCAAGGTGAAATTGGTATGAGTCATCATTTTTAAGAGGTAAAAAATGTAAAATATCGGTTTCTTTGTTAACGTAAAAAATGGGTAATTTATGTTCAAAAAATAACTCTGTCGTCACGATGCTTAATAATTTACTGCCGCCAGTAATATTCAAGACAATAGGATTCTCTTCTTGCCCTGATGTGTTAATAATATTAATAATGGCTTTATTGATTTGAGATGAAATCTTGGGAATATCGTGCTTATTTAGTATTTCCAAAAAATCGGTATTAATTTGATGCCGGTTAAAAATTAAAGCCAGATGATGAGCTTTTTCTTTATGCCAGGAGGTATGAATTAAAAGAACATTTTGAGGTTTAAAGCCGGAATGTAAAGCAGGTGTAATGTTGAGTTCTTCATTTTGACTGACAAGACAAATGTGAGTTTTAAATTGACGCATAGATAAGTCTTAATGAATATTTTATTAATCGCATTATTTAATCTGAACTCATAGGTAAGTCTTTAAGGATTTTACCATTTTTATTCAGTGACTTACCCATTACTTTTGGAACTCAAAATTGGGTTCTACACCAAATTGATAAAGTC
>JAPHSW010000224.1 GCA_026196615.1 Gammaproteobacteria bacterium
CCTTCATGAATTGACTCATCAAATGTACTTGTTTGCTCTTGATATGTTTTCTCGTAATTAACATTAAAAAAACCATTAGCTTGAACAGTACTGAATGCAAAGCTAGAAACAATAGCGGTTGTGGTTAAGATTGTTTTAATTGTGTTCATTGTTCTTTCTCCAGGTTGTTTTTTTCTATTTTTTTATGATAGATGCGAAGAGCTATACTCTTATTAATCAATATCATTCGATATTAATGGCTGTGATAACCCCAGAATGCAGTACCAGCGTGCTTAGATTCGTCAAATGAAGCAACTTGATCTATTTTTGGCGTTTGCTTAGACATTCCTTTGTTGAAATAACTCCAAAAAGTTGTTCCTTCATGAACTGATGCATCAAATGTAGTCGTATGTTTTTGAAGACTTTTATCTGAATCAGCATTAAAAAAGCCATTTGCCTGAACGGTACTGAATGCAAAAGTAGAAATTATGGCTGTTGTGCTTAAGATTGTTTTAATTGAGTTCATTGTTCTTTCTCCAGATTGGATTTTTTAGTTTAAAAATTGTAATTAAAGTGTTAATTAACCTTCATCAATACCTTCTTGAATAGGATTATGAATTTTTTCATGGAGCCTATCACCAGTCACATAGGAAGGAAGAATTTCTTGATCTTCCAATTCAACCAATTGCATTTCCATGTTGTAGTATTGCTCGGTATTTAGTACTTGTTGTTCGTAAGAAGTCATAACGGCATTCCTCTGGGCTGTTTGTTTGTGTTTTACAGTGCTCTTTTTTGAGCTGTTGAAAAAACTATAACTCTAAAAAGTTTATTTGTCTAGGACAAAATGTATTAAATATTGATTATTTTTATGTAAAAATAAAAAAATCAATAAAAACAATTAGATATAAAATTGTATTTTTGTGAATAATCTTTTTGTCTAAGTCAAAATGGTGTATAGTTAATATAAGACAAGATTTAAGAGGCACAATATGTTTCCAATAGGTGCAGTAGAAAGAGATACGGGAATTGGCAGAGATACTCTCAGAGTATGGGAGCGTCGTTATGGTTTTCCTGTGCCAGAGCGAAATTCAAAAGGTGAGAGAGTTTACTCTGATGGACAAGTCAGAATTTTACAGCTTTTAAAACGACTTTTGGATCAAGGAATGCGTCCAGGTAAGATTGTTGGATTGAAAGAATCAGAACTGAACATGCTGGCTCAAACCCTTCAAGCAAAGCAAGTGGGGGAAAATACCAATCCTCGTCTTGATGAATTGATTGAATGTGTTGCCTATCACAAAACACATCGTTTATGGGCGTTACTGGAGCAAACCTTGATTCAACAAGGGATGAAATCATTTGTGGTTGATACGATTGCCCCTTTGGTTTATATGATTGGAGACAAATGGGCGAAAGGTGAGTTGAAAATATTTGAAGAGCATTTTTTGACCCGTCAATTAACACTTTTTTTGGATGCGGTGATCAGTAAAATGCCTGTTAATATCCATTCGAACTCAGTTTTATTAGCGACATTGCCTGGAGAACACCACAGTTTGGGCTTGCTTATGCTAGAGGGACTCTTAAGAGAACGAGGTCTGTCGGTGATTAATTTAGGAACTGAAGTGCCAATGGATCAACTCACTCAAGCCACAGAACAATATCAGGTGAAATCTATTTTGTTATCATTTTCTAGTGCCTATAACACTAATGGATTGAGAACGGAATTAATTGAGCTGGCGGGACGTTTACCAGATTCAGTGTCAATCTATGTTGGTGGAGAAGGTGTTAAAAGAATGCGTAAAATGCCGGCACAAATTTTTTTCCAAAAGAGCTTACAGGAGGTTGCTGATCTTGAATTCTAATCAGGATGTCTTCTCCAGGATTAAGCGTTGATAACGTAATAAAGCATTTGCTCGACTTTGTTTAATATCAATGATGGCCTTAGAGTTTATTTCTGTATTTTTTAAATCAAGCCATTGTTTTATATAGCATTGATCTTTATCGAAACGTTGTGTCTGAGTATAAGGGTTGAATATTCTAAAATAAGGTGCTGCATCTACTCCACATCCAGCAACCCATTGCCATCCCATTGAATTGTTGGCTAAATCAGCATCAACCAGAGTCTTCCAAAACCATTGAGCACCTTCTTGCCATGGAATCCCAAGATTTTTTGTTAAAAAAGAAGCGCTCAGCATTCGGACGCGGTTATGCATCCAACCCGTTTCCCATAACTGTTTCATCCCCGCATCAATAATTGGAATACCTGTTTGTCCTTGCTGCCATTTATGTAATTTTTCTTCATCAAACTTCCAAAAGTTTTGTTTAAATTTTTTGTTCATAGCTTGCGTTGCTGTATCAGGAAAATTCCAAAGTATATATCGAGCAAAATCCCGCCAAATCAACTGCCTTAGAAAGCTTTCTGCATTATTACTTTTATTACTACTAAAAAATGTTAAATAGGGTAATAGAGCATTGAGTATTTGCTGGGGGGATATCTCTCCAAAATGCAGATGTGGTGATAAGCTTGAAGTTCCGGCAAGTTTGGGATAATCACGATCAATACTATAATTAATTAGAGTGTGAGAAATCAGTTGATTTAACTTTTCTGATGCTGTTTTTTCTCCTGGAGTCCAATGGGAAGAAAGCTTTTCGTGCCAACGATGTTCAGTCAGTAAAGAAAGCTCTTTGAGCTCAGAGCCAATAGTTTTAATAACTGGCTTTGAACAGGCTTGCCATTGTTTTTTGGTGACTAATTCGACACTCTCTTTCATGCTCAGTTCTTGGCGTAAGCGTTTATAAAATGGAGTGAAAACTTTATAAGGAGTTTTATGCGTTTTGGTCAAAAATGCGTTGTAATTTTGTAGTAATTCATCTTTTACACGTTTAACCGTAATATTTTTTTTTAGCAACATGGCTTCAATCGCGTTTTCATACTGAATTCGTTTGGGTTCATGTCTATTTGTCCAGGTAACAGCATTAATGTGATAACTTGATACTAGTTGTCTGATTTTTTGTTGTGAATTGGCTTTAAAGCAATGTAATTGAATGCCATGCTTGGATAAATCATCTGTGAGACTTTTTAAACTATGATGAAGCCACCAACTCGATGCTGCTCCGGTTTGCCATGGAACATCCTCATCTGGATTATGTATGAAAATAGCAATGATAGGATTTCCACGTCTTAATGCCCAATTAAGAGCGAGATTATCTTTAATGCGTAAATCACGTTGAAACCAAATTAGAGTGTTCATGTACTCGCCTGAATTATCATAACTATTAATTATATTGTATAAGAAATATTGATATGTACAAGTATTTGGTGTAGATTTAATGTAAAGCATCTAAACAAATGGTCAATAGATAGTATCTGGGAGATAAACGAATGAATGCTGAAAAGAACCAGGAATCTGAAATAGAAGAACAGTATAAAAAATTAAAAATTGGTGTCAGTGCCTGTCTGATAGGAAATAAAGTCCGATTTGATGGTGGTCACAAGCATGATTCATTTATTACAAAATCATTATCAAAGTATGCAGACTTGAAGTCAGTTTGCCCTGAAGTTGAAGCGGGACTCAGTACTCCTCGACCAGCAATGAAATTACTTAAAAAAGAGCTAAGCATTCATTTAGTTATCAGTAAAGATGATAATAAGGATATAACACAAAAAATAACAAATTATGCGCATCGAAGAGTTAATGATTTGTCTGATCTTGATGGCTATATTTTTAAAAAAAATTCACCTAGTTGTGGAGTCTTTCGTGTGCCTGTTGTTATTAATCAGGATGGTTATCGTGAGAGAAATGGTAGAGGTATATTTGCTCAAATATTCATGGAACGTTTTCCTCTTATTCCAGTGGAAGAAGAAGGAAGGTTAAATGATGCTGGCTTATGTGAGAATTTTCTAGAGCGTGTTTTTGCTTATCGGCGTTGGAAATCAATTCCAGACATTGATAGTAATGTCAGAGGATTTATTGAATTTCATGCGCAACACAAACTAATGTTGATGGCACGAGGCAGTCACTATTATCAAGAATTAGGAAGAATGGTGTCAGGAACTACTAGAGAAAATCTTTCAAAACGTAGAGAGGCTTATATTTACCGATTTATGGAAGTCATGAAGTTAACATCCACCCCTGGACGACAAGTGAATGTGATGCAGCATATTATGGGGTATTTGAAAGGAG